>JALRAS010000100.1 GCA_023262495.1 Bacteroidia bacterium
GGTGTAAATTGGTGCATCCAATGATAATCTGCTTGATGAAGGATGAGACATTTTTCAGGTGAGTCGAGCAAAAAATCCTCTTGTTTAAATCCATCATCATTTGATATGATGCAAGAACCTTTTACGCAAATAGCAGCTTGTATGGTAGCATGATGTCGGTGTTTCCCTCTAACAGAGTCATCAACTCCGTAAATATAAAAGATACGTTTTATCTCAAATGGCAATATTTTTTCTATCACCGTAAGGGCACCGCGCGAGTCCTTGAAAGTTTTAAGATGAATTAATTCAGCCATTTAGTTTGTAAATTATTTTTCTAATCAATTCAGGCATTTTCAAAAAGTCGAAATAAAAGATATTTTTTGAAAAAAGTTTGAAATACACAAATCTCTCATTATTTAGCTTATTCCCCAAATTACCCGATAAATTTGTCCTTTCTGAAAAATCAAGATTAGTACCAATCTTTTGGTTATGTGACTCCAATAAGTTCCAGTAATGCAAATACAAATAGTGAATGTTATCACTAGGAACTACTTTATACTTATCGAATCCATTAGCAGCCCAATTTTTTCCTAATATTTTGAAGTTATGAAAGTGATAAAAAATAATGGGTCGACCATTTGATAAAAATTGATTTTGATTTCTCGCAATCACATAATTATTCAGGTTCCAAGCTGCCAAACCACAAACGTCATCATCCAATACAAGCAACTTTTCTCCATAGCTTTGAGGCCAAGAATCAAGATACTTTTGATCCGCAAAGCGATCATTTTTTTCATCATACTGATCATAACACCACTCAATACACTGCTTCCTCCAATGATGAAGACACTTTAGTCCGATCTCATCATTTTTAAAAATTTGAAAACTCACATTAAACTTCCCATATTTTTCGGAGGATAAAATTTGCTTTGAAAATTTATGTGGAGTGATGATAATGGAGTATTGGGTGAGATTATCGAAAACACTGTCCAATGGCGATAAGAACAAGATATCTGCATCTAAGGTACAAATGTGGGGAAGTTGAAATCGATTCAACAAGTAAAGCGGTAAGCATGGACTAATGGTAAAATAATACTCAATTTTACCTCTATTTTTCTTGCATGCTAATAAGTCCTGATCATCCCTTTCAAGCTCCTCCATACCAATGGTAACCACATGTGGAAATATAGCTTCGTGCTCTTCAAAATAATGCAAAACAGTCTCGTCTAAACACAATACATATAACTTAAACACGCTGCATGCCTGGCTGAGCGATTGATACAGAACAATCCCCCTTGAAAGATAATTTTTATCGAAAAAAGTAGCTAGGTGCTGCATTTATTTCTTGATTGCTTCGATAAATAGAGAATCAGGTTTTCTAACCTTACCATTTTTGCCATCAATTCCATAATGTTCCCAATTGCTGATATAGCTATCGAAAGCATCTCTGATGCTTATTTTTTCTCCGCCCTTTTTAATTAACAGATTTGATAGCGCATAGCGATCATACATCCATTGATGAATCTCTCCGCCCAATCTGAATTTACCGATTTGATGGGCCCGTTCATCAATTTGTAATTGCTTAAGAAAAAACCTACGTAACCGATAACGAATAGAGGCATTGATCCTTTTTACTATTGAAATACTTACGGGATTATCATGACTTGATTGCATTTGATTAGATAAATAACCCTTTCGAAGCGCTCGTCCCTCCTCTCCTATACGTTCATAAACAAAATCCTCATTGATTATCTGATCCTGATAAATATAGGCTGCCATATTTCCTCCGCTTTGATTTCTTACTGTTTGATCATACATTTCTATCATCATCCATTCATAATTACACCTGATATTTTCATCGTGAGGTTGTTGCATTCCTGCTTCTAAAAATCTGAGATAGTTTCTAACTATTTGCTCCAAATCAGGGATAGCAATACGTATGACCCCACCTGGTTTTAACACTCTAAAACATTCTTCTATCAGCTTTTCGCCATCTTGCTTGGAAAAATGTTCGAGCACATGAGAATGATAGACCAGATCAAAGGTTTCAGATTGAAAGGGAACCCCCTGCAATAAATTATGTGCAATTACGCGCGGGCCTGAAGAAACAAAATCAAGGTTTGTCCATTCACTGCCCTCATGATAATGAGTTCCGCATCCTAAGTTTAAATATTTCATTTTTTCAAAATAAAACCTCCCCAATACACTTTATGCTTATCATTGACCACTGTGGGAGGGGTGAATCCACTGTCAAAGAAAGAAATTAATTTATAATCCTTCAATAATATTCGTTCAAGTTTGCTTTTTGAGAAAAACCATGATGGATAACTGGCTTTATAAATTTCATCAGGTACCAACTGAATGGTAAGCATATCTTTATCTTCATCCAACATTGCCGTTCGGTCAATAATCAGATATGGAATATTGTACGACATCAATTGATTTAACCAATCGTATGGTTTGTCAAGATACTGCAATACTGATGATAGCAAAACCACATCAGGTTTATGCTTGGCCAGACAATCATCGATAGAGTAAAAAAATTGTAGTTGATTATCCTCAAAAAATGTTTTTCCGCAATCAACAAAGTGAGACTGCTCAACAATACACCAATTAACTTCCTTGCATACATTCAAGAAAAATTTATTTTGAAAATAAGTACTACCTAAACTTCCGCCAAAGTCAAGCACGGTTAATTTTCCGTTGTTCTCGAGAGCCGCGCGTTGTAATCCGGCTAATAATCCAAAACTATATTGAACTTCATTAAAAATCACACTATCTCGCTCATAAACAGCTTCTCCATTCTTAACCATGAGCAAGGCGTTCTTGCATTTCTCGAGAATATTTTGGCTATCATAACCACTACAAAGTGCTTCCGCTTCTTTCCAATTAGGATAATCGCCTGACCAAGTTTGGTTTCTTTTTACACCAATCGAAGTAGATGTAATGCCTGATTTTCGGGCAATTGTAAAAACTACAGGCGGAACAAGCGCTTTAATAATTTTTTTGATTGTTGCCATGTTGTTGGTTTATCGGGAGGCGGCTGCTGTGTTTTACGAAATGCTTCGAAAAACCAATCAGCTTCTTTTATGTTAATTTTTGAAACTTGAATTTCCTCAACAGGATGTTGCTCGTAAATCTTGTCTCCGCAATGCGTCCCGGAATTATCAAGACCTATATTTTTTAGCAGAGGCCTATTGGGATGAAGGCAGTACATATTATTTAAAAACAAGGAAGCATGCCAACGAATTGCCCATGAATTATTCTTACCCGCAATTTGATCACTTAACATTGATGTATAGGCATGGGTGCCTCTACGGTCGAAATCCCATTCTTTTCGGGATGATTGGATTTGATTGTAAAGAGCTTGACCATCGGCATTAAAAAATTTCCATGCTCTTTTCCAGGTAGCCCATCCCCAGCAATCAGCACCTTTTAAAAAAAAGGTATTATCTGAATTGGCAGATGTGTCCATCAAATAATTCCATGCGTGAATGCATCCAACCTGTGACTCATTTTTATACAGTTCGAGTGCAGTATTCATATAATTTAAAAATCCCTTTGTCACTTCCATGTCATCTTCCAACACGATTATTTGCTCATGCTGTTCTATAACCTCACCAACCCCTGTGATAATATTTTTAGCCAATCCTAAATTACTGTCTCTTTCACAAACAATAGTTTGCTTTCCTATTTTTACTGACCTGATGATGTTGCCTACCTCTTCAATTTGCTTTAAACCATCTACAGTTTCATCATTCCTTTTACCATCTGCAAAGATATATACTATTGTATTTTCTATGCCTTTACATTCACTTAGACACCTTAGAGTTTGCCTGGTATGCAAGGGTCTGTTAAAAACAAATATGGCAATAGGTGCAGGCATTGTAGGCAATTATGATATTAGCTGCAACTTTTTGAGTAATTGGATGTGAACAGGCATGCAAACCAAAAAGTTATGATGATGATTATCCCATAGTTTTTCAACAACCTTTGATGGATTTATTTCATCTATTGCCACATATGAATACCCAATTTCATCGAACAATAAATTCATTACTTGTGCATTCTCGTCCCCAATGACCTCAATCAAGATGGCCGGCTTATATTTTTTAAGATAGGGCATCATCCCCTTGAGAACGGTAATTTCATGGCCCTCAACGTCAATTTTAATTAAGTCAATTGTGGCAAGTTGAAACTTTTCAAATATTTTACTGAATGGAACAATTGGCACTTCAATTTCTACCACATCGGCATTCCCTCTAATTTCGGGATGTTTAGCATATCTATCATCGTTTACACTTGTCATGTAATTTAACTGATCCTTGAGCATGAACATCTTGGCAATGCCTTCCTTATCGCTTATTGCAACCTTTTCGGCATGTATATTAAATTTATTTTTAGCGATATTCATATTCAGTAATTCACAATTCAAATTAACCGGCTCAACAGCAATAATATTAGCATTATTGTTGTTGTTGGCAGCGAGCATTGAAAAAATACCGGTGTTGGCTCCAATATCGAATATGATGTTGCTATTTTGTGAAAGATTAGCCCATATTTTAAAAGACTCTTTCTCCCAACCGCCATACAGACCTTTTTCTAAAATTTTGGCCTCCATCAAGCAATCTCTTCTAAAATAAAGGAAAAAAGATTTTTTTGCGACTTCATCATGCACATTGATGAACCTGTTATAATAGTATTTATCGCTGTATTTCTTTGGAAATAAGAATGCTAAAAATTTTTTAGGGAATACAGTATGAATTATTTTTGAAATTATTTTTTTCATGTTCAAATGGTAAAATTAGCACAAAAAAGATAACCCTATATTTTTTCCCATATCCGAGTTGTTGTTGTCCATCTGCAGAATATTAACAAGCCCTCTTTGTTGAGTACAACCTTAAAGGATTCTGGTTTTAGCAAGTCCATTGCCGGCTGATAGTATTCTCGCTCGGCATTATCGAGCAACAACCAACCACCTTTTTTAATTTTTGAAATAGCATGCTTGATGCATGAAGGCCGAGAGCGCCCATCAATTGAAACTAAATCAAAATAGTTATCTGGGAATTTATCGATTGCTTTAACGTAATCTTCGAAAGAAAAATCAATGAACTTTGGATCATCAGATATATAATGCTCTGGATTTGATTGGCTCAATGCAGAGAAACTCTCAATCTTTTTAGGCACCATTAATAAGCCATTCCATTTTTTTGATTTTTCTGCATTCTTCAATAATTCTTCAAACCATACTGAGTCATGCTCCACGGTGTTAACCTCAGCAACACGATCCAAGAAAAACAAAGTACTGCCCCCTCCGCCAAATTCAAATACTCGAGCCTGATTGCTCAATTTACCTTCAAGCATTTCTATGGCATCAATCGTCATCCAAGGCATTCTTTCGGAGATACTGCTTACACCATCTGTTAGTGAGCGCCTCCATTTTAAAAATTGGCTCCATGATGCCAAACCGTTCGAGTTTGAATTACCTTTAGAGGTAGACCTAGCAAGCAATGCTTTAAAAAGTAAAAAATCATTTTTAAAATCTCTGTATCGCGCAATTATTTTCATTTTTACTCTTATGCTATTACTAATTTAAGTTTTGGTATAATTGATGATTCTATGATTTTATTTTATTTCCAGTAGTGCTCGATTAGGACACTCTGATGATTAGTGGTAATACTTTTACCCGTATTATAAAAATCTCCATTTTCAACATCAATACTGAGCGCCTCCTGAATCCAATCAAGTATTTCACCCCCTTCTGTTTTCGAGAAAACGTTGATCAAATATCTGCCAGCAGACAGAGGAAACTTATCAATGACACATTCAAAGAAACCATCTGTGTCAATATTTTTATAGTCTTTATCCAATAGTTCTGTTGACACAATAAATTTATTTTCACCGCTCAAGGAATTAAAGCCAATGGCAACCGACACCGTTCTGAGCTTTACCTTGCATTGGTAGTGAAGACGAATTTTTATCTTTACTCCACAAAAAGGTTGATCAATAATGTGGTTATTTTCATCGAGGAATTCTAGACCTGTAAATATCAAATGACCATTTCCGGCCCGATCTTTCCTATCAATAAATTGAGTATTCACCAATTCTCCTACAACCGATTGATTATAAAATTGAATGGCTGACTTTGCAGGCCCTTTGTCGAATGCTACGGTGCCATTTTTCAATACCAATGCATGAGAACAAATATTCTCAACAGCTGCCATATTATGGCTCACAAAAAGTACTGTTCTGCCTTCGCTGCTGCTTACTTGTTTCATTTTACCTAAACACTTTTTCTGAAAATCAGAGTCACCTACTGCAAGCACCTCATCAATAATCAATGTTTCACATTCAAGATGTGCAGCCACTGCAAAAGCTAGTCTAACATACATACCACTACTGTATCGCTTCACGGGGGTGTCTATATATTTATCAACACCACTAAAATCAACTATCTCATCAAATTTTCTTTTGATTTCAGCTTTATTCATACCTAATATGGCTCCATTCAAAAAAACATTTTCCCTTCCACTCAACTCGGGGTGAAACCCAGTTCCAACTTCAAGCAAACTTGCGATTCGTCCATTAATTTTGATCCTGCCTTTTGTTGGCCCTGTAACTTTCGATAAAATTTTCAACAAGGTACTTTTTCCTGCTCCATTTTTGCCAATAATACCTAAAACCTCACCTTCATTGACAGCAAAATTAATATCATTTAATGCCCAAACATACTCGCCTGTTGCTTTTTGAGTTCTATCGTTGATGCCTGTTATCTTCTGATAAGGATCATCTTTTCCCCTCAGTCGATGCCACCATCGATTTAAATCATGCGAAATTGTCCCTGTGCTGACTGCGCCAAGTTTGTACTGTTTGTACAGATTTTCAATCTCTATTACCGTCCGTGCCATAAAATAAATTGTAAACTAAACGGTATCCATAAAAGACTTTTCAATTTGATTAAAAATCATAATACCCAAAAAAAGTGTTACGATTGCAAAAATGCTTGAATACAATATTCCCCCAAAATCATAAACCCCTTGACCAAGTATCAAAGATCTGAAGCATTCCACAATGGAGGTGAGCGGGTTCAGCTCAAGTATAGCCCTTAGTTTACCTTTTGCAGTTTCAAGCGGGTAAATAACCGGAGTGGCATACATGAGCAACTGAATGCCAAACTGTAACAAAAAACTTAAATCACGGTATTTGGTGGTTAATGATGAAAAAATTATTCCTAAGCCGAGACCCAAAGAGGCCATCAACAAGATAAGATATGGAAGCCACAATAATTTGAATGAAAGCTCAAAACTCAAACTACCATTAATGATATAGTAAGCAAGCACTAATAAAAGCAATAATAATTGTATCCCCAATTTAAACAAACCTGAAATAACAATCGAAATGGGATTGGTTAATCGAGGGAAATATACCTTACCAAAAATGCCGGCATTGGACACAAAAACATTAGACGTTTTGGTTAAACTCTCAGAGAAATAATTCCACAAGGTAATTCCAGTTAAAAAAAATAGCAAAGGTGGAACGCCCGCAGTAGGGAGTTGTGCTATTTGTGTAAAGATTACAATAAAAATTACCGATGTGAGCAATGGTTGAATAAAAAACCATATCGGACCAAGCACAGTCTGTTTATAAGAAGATACAAAATCGCGCCTTACAAAAAGCATGATTAAATCACGATAATCCCAAACTTCCTTTAAATTAAAATCTAACAAGCCTTTTTTAGGAGTGATGATTTCTGTCCAAGTTGTATTTTCGGGATTGTTGCTCAAAGCTTAATTAACTGATCTTGCTCGCAAATAAACAAAAAAAGTTTGATAAAAAAGAACCAACTAAGTTTTGCTTCGAATTATACTCCTCAATCATAAACTAATTTCTTTGACCGATTGCCATAATAGATAGTATCGCTTTCAATACTTTTGTTTACTTTAGTATTTGCAGCAACAATTGAGCGCTCCGAAATGACTACTCCCTTCAAAATAAGACATTTCATGCCAATCCAAACATCGTTTTTGATAATAATTGGAGCTGACAAAATTTCAAAATTTTCACTTTTCTTGGTACCATTGGGAAATCCATCGTCAATCTCCTTCCTTCTTCCTAGGTAATTTAATGGATGTGAATTGTTATCTATGATATCACAGTCATAGGAAATCATGACATAATCACCTATTTCAATACTATTCATGCAACTTATTTTAGATCCCTTGTTTACAAAGCTATTGCTACCAAAAACAAGTTCTGCTTTAACTGCATTAATATCAGCTTGAATTCTGGTATTATTACCACCTTTTAAATGAACATGATCAAGGTTTATAATACCCAATTGCTCATTGCTCCTTAAAATACAGAAATAACTGCCAACATGAATCTTACTCTTATCAACTCGGATGTTGTATGCAATAATCCTAAAGTTTTCTTCTCCTTTTACTGACGATTCAGAAATATTAAAAAGACAAAAATTAATTTGAGCACGTTCAGTTACAAAAAATGAGGTATCATACAATTTAATATCCGAGTTACATATGCTGATATCATGAGCTTTCAAAATACTTTGCTCAAGGTAAATTTGACTTTTCGTAAAATCAGCATTTCCTGAAATATCAATGATTGAATTACTTCCGAGAAAAATTTTTGTTTGAAACGATATTTTTAGTTTGCCCCCAATTTTAAACTGAGCAGGCCTTAATAATGGAAAATATTTCCAAGACAATAATTTCAGATAGTGAATGATATTTTTCATCATCTCAATTCTTTGAAACACCTATGTGATTGATGATAAAATCTGCCCTTTCAACAACTGAAACTTTGGGTAGTTCAATCACATTGTAGCCGAATTTGAAATAGGTATTCAGTATATACTCATGAATTTCACATGCGGTTTCGTAGTCCTCCTGCCTTTCATCATCATTTCTGAATATTTCCTTCCAAGGTGGAACAATAAATACGTCTGAATGATATGAACATCCACTCACTTTTGAAAGAAATTCATTGGGGACTTTAAGATTTATCCTGTCCATATAGGCCAATATATCATGAATTGCCCTATCAAAAAACACCCATTGATGCATTGGTGCATCTTCAAACTGCATGACCCGCTTATCAAATAAACAATTACTAAATGCTTCAAGATTTTTCCAAGGCAAAACCTCTCCTCCAAGGGCCAATTGCTCTTTTATAATTGACCGAGAAACTTCAGGCATACAAATGAATTGCCTACTTTCGAGCTCATCTATGATTGAAGTTTTTCCGAAACCAGGCCCACCGGAAATGATGACTTTTTTATGTTTCACTAGTTTAATATTTTTTACAAATTAAATTATAATTCGATGATATTTAAATACTTTTTGAAAGTATTTTAAGGTAATCTATACCCCATGATTAGAAAGATAGCAGGGCAAAGCAAAAATTATTCAATCACCAAAAAATCATTTCTTTTATCCTGCAATTTTCTGCTACAACCAATCAAATTAGTTTTAAACTAATCTACTGAGTGTTTATCTTGGATATTTTTTTTGTATGTATATCAGATCCAATATTAATTTTAATAGTGTACACCCCGCTCGATAACCTAGAAATATCAATAGATTTTGAACTGAAGCCCACCGGGATATTTAATACTTCTGAATGAACAACAGATCCCTTAAAATCAATTATTTCACACGTGCAATTTGTCATATTACTTGATAATAAATTTAAAAACACCCTATCGAGTGCTGGATTAGGATAGACGCCTGACAACTCGAAATTTTTATCATTAAGAACAGCACAGAATCTATTGTTATCGAAATATTCATCAGTGCCTTTATCAATGTTTCTAATTTCATAACACATAAAATCGATCAGATTTTCTGCTGATTGAAAAATAGATGATTTTAAACGGTAGGTCATTATTTCTCCGGGAAAACAGCGCCCCTCCCACCTCTCTATGAGATTATTGGTACTGCTGCTACCACTGATTAGTATGTCAAATGAATTAATGGTTAATGAACTTAGATTGATAAACCTAATGTCGGTAAAAAAATAGCCATTATTAACGGTTACATCAGCACTTAATATCGCCACATCAATGCTCTTAGGTAATAATTTAATAAACGCACTTGTAGAATTAGTGCAACCATTGGTATCTTTTACAGTTAGCCTAACAGTAAACAATCCCGTATCATTATATAAGTATGAAGGTTCAAAAAAATCACTTTCAGCGCCATCGCCAAAACTCCATTGGAATTCATTGGCGTTCAACGACTGATTTTGAAAAATCACTTCCAGAGGCGGACTACCAAAAGACAAATTACTAGTAAAATCAGCCAAAGGAAGGGGATTGATGTTAAAATCCATGGTTTTAGTTGATTGACATGAATTGGTGTTAGATACAATAAGTTGAAGCGAATGAGCCCCAACCTCATTGATAATAAAACCCGCACTGATAGAGTCAGAAATTTGCATCCCATCAAGCAGCCATGCTCTACTGCTAATTTGGCAATTAATGCAAGCAGAAGAGTCGTTAAAGGTACTTAAACTCCCCTTGCATGGATAAGCACCCGAGATAATTGGG
>JALRAS010000101.1 GCA_023262495.1 Bacteroidia bacterium
GGCCGATTATAATATTTTTCTCTCTAATGCCAGGTCAAAATCATGTGTTGATTATTTGATTTCAAAAGGCATCAACAAAAATCGACTAGAATACAAAGGATATGGACTTACCCAGCCTATTGCTACCAACGATACTGACGAAGGAAGGCAGTTAAATCGGAGAACAGAGTTTAAAATATTAAGCAAGTAGTTGCGGTAAATCCATTTAATATGAATCGATTAACATTTACCTTTGTACCAAATTGAATTATTGCCGTTAATTCATTTGATTGCCAGTATGCATGTAAAAAATAATAAAGTCATAAAATGACTAACAATTCTGTAAGGTAGTTTGTATGTGTGGAATAGCGGGTGTGTTCATCTTCAATCAAGAGGCAAATAGTAAATTAGATTTAATTTCAGAGGCCATTAAAAAATTGCATCTGCGTGGCCCTGATTGTAACGCGGTAATTAAAAAGGAAACATACGCGCTAGCGCATGCACGTTTAGCAATTATTGATACAAGCGCAGCTGCTAATCAGCCATTTACAGATGAGTCTGGCAGGTATACCATTGTTTTTAATGGCGAGATATTTAATTTCCAATCAATAAAAAAGTCGCTTCAGTCTAAAGGATTCACATTTATTACCGAGAGTGATACAGAGGTATTGCTCAAGCTTTATATCGATGAAGGACATCAATGCTTGAGTAAACTGAATGGTTTTTTTTCCTTTGCTATTGTTGACAATACCACCCATGAGCTATTTATTGCCAGAGACCGCTATGGAATTAAACCGCTCCTGTATTCGCTTCAGGATAATTTCTTTTGTTTCGCATCAGAAATGAAAGCACTTCTGCAGTTTCAGTTGCCCAAAAAACTGAATCATGTAGCCATGATGCAGTATTTTCATCTTAATTATATAGCAGGAAATCACAGTATCCTAGAGGGAGTTCATAAGATTCCAACAGGACATTATGCCATTCTGAAAGGAAGCGAGTTAACAATCAGGCAATATTATCAAATTTCAACAGCCGAGTCAAATAAAAGTGTTGATTATAATTTTCAGGAAAGTTGTGCACAACTCCACAGCTTGTTGGATGATGCCGTGCGCCTTAGGATGATTGCCGATGTCCCACTTGGGGCTTTTTTAAGTGGTGGCATAGACTCATCAATTGTAACTGCCCTGGCAGCCAAGCATACTAATAATTTAAATACTTTTTCGATTGGATTTAAAGACGAGCCTCACTTTGACGAAACCAAATATGCTAATATGGTTGCAAAGAAATGTGGCACCTATCATACTGTTTTTTCCCTTTCGAATAACGATTTGTTTGAGCATTTGAATGATGTGTTGTCATACATTGATGAACCCTTTGCCGACTCATCTGCCCTCAATGTGTATATCTTGAGCAATCGTACCCGTAAGGCCGTAACTGTTGCGCTTTCTGGTGATGGTGCAGATGAGATGTTTGCAGGATATAACAAACATGCTGCCGCATACGCAGTTATGAACAATCAGTATGGCGTAAAGCAGATGAGATATTTTTCTGCACTTTTCAAGGCGCTGCCACAATCACGAAATACTTCAATAGGAAATTTAGTAAGGCAACTTAATAAGCTTACACATGGTGCCAATTTATCTGATGAGGAGCGATATTGGCTTTGGGCCGGATTTTATAATCATTCAGAGATACATCAACTCTTTAATAAAAACCTAATCTCACCAAATGAAAAACAACAGTTTGAGTCTGAAAAAAAAATATTGTTGAGCGAATTTAAAAATGATAAACGTACTGAAATAGAGAAGGTACTGCTAACTGACATGAAAATGGTACTAGCAGGCGATATGCTCACAAAGGTAGATGCCATGAGCATGGCCAATAGCCTAGAGGTAAGGGTGCCGTTTTTAGATTACAGGGTTGTTGATTTTGCCTTCAAATTGCCCCCTCACTTTAAAATCAATTCGAAAAACAGGAAAATTATTCTTAAGGAGGCGTTCAAAAATGAACTGCCTTACGAGATTTTTAATCGATCTAAGAAAGGGTTTGAAGTACCTTTGCTTAAATGGTTTCAAACCGATTTAAAATCCCTAATTGTTGATGATTTGCTTTCCGAAAAGTGGATTCAAGATCAAGGAATATTTAATTATAACCACATCCGTATGCTGTTGAATAGTCTCTTCTCAAATAATCCAGGAGATGCAGTAGCAAAAATATGGGCATTAATTGTATTTCAAAATTGGTATAAAAAATATTATTTAAACTAAATTATGCCCAAAGTATTACGTATTATTAATCGTTTTAATCTGGGTGGGCCAACATACAACGTGGCATACCTAACTAAGTATTTGGATGGTTATGAAACGATGTTGGTAGGAGGGGAGAAAGATGAATCTGAAAACAGTTCTACTTTTATTACCGAAAGTCTGGGAATTGAACCCTTGATTGTGAAGGAAATGAAGCGTAAAATTGATCCAATTCAAGATATTGAGGCCTACAAAAAAATAAAGCGAATTATCAAAGATTACCAACCTGACATTGTACATACCCATGCCTCCAAGGCAGGAACAATTGGTCGTTTAGCGGCTTTTTCTTGCAAGGTTCCAGCTGTGGTGCATACCTTTCACGGACATGTGTTTCATTCCTATTTCGGCAAGGCATCGACCACTTTGTACAAAAACATTGAAAGATATTTGGCAAGGAAAAGCGATGCAATCATCGCCATAAGCGAAAAGCAAAAGATTGAGCTATCTGATATTCACAAAATTTGCTCAGCAGAAAAAATATCTGTCATTCCGCTTGGCTTCGATTTATCTCGCTTCAATGAAAACATCGATGATAAAAGATTGTCATTCAGGCAAAGGTATAACATTATGGATGATGAAATCTGCATTGCCATCATAGGCAGGTTGGTCCCTGTAAAAAATCATCGGCTTTTTATAGAATCATTTAAAAGATTGATCTCCCAAACAAATAAAAAAGTAAAGGCATTTGTCGTTGGAGATGGTGAAGTAAGAGACAATTTGTTTGATTTATGTAGTCAACTAGGTTTATCGTTTTCCTATGTAGACAAACCAAATGCTAATGCGCAAGTTATATTTACTTCGTGGATAAAGGAAGTAGATGAGGTTTTGGCAGGAATCGATATTGTAGCATTGACCTCTTTCAATGAGGGCACACCCGTAAGTTTAATAGAAGCGCAGGCAGGCAACAGACCAATTGTTACTACAAATGTAGGTGGAATAGAAAATGTAGTAATGCCCAACAAAACGGCTCTACTATGCGAAAACAACAATATTGAAGAATTCAGTGCAGCGTTGATTAAACTAGTTGAAATGGATGATTTGCGCGGCAAAATGGGGATGGAGGGAAGACAATTTGTCAATCAAAATTTTCATTACACCAGACTTTGTAAAGATATGCGGCAACTTTACGATAAGTTACTCAGTAATTCATAATAAATTTTAATAAATGCGCCATGCGCTTTAGATTTTAGTATTTAATTTTAGCTTTGCACAAATTATCACACTTATGTTGAAGCATCTTGTACTTTTTTTCGCAATATTATTTCTAGCAAGCAGCTGTAAGTTTTTAAATCCTAGTCAAATGATCAGGGCTCCGAAAGATTATCCCTATCTACCACTTCCCAAAAATAAAGATTATGATGCCAGGTTAAACCCAAATGATCAAATCAATATCATTGTGCTTACAAATGACGGTTTCAAATTATTGGATTTAGTTGGAGAGGATAAAATCAATAGTAATATGATGGGAACCACTATTACCTATAGAGTTGAATTTGACAGTTTAGTGAATCTTCCAATACTAGGTAGGGTTAAGCTTGGAGGTTTAACCCTAAGAGATGCCGAGGCGTACCTTGAAGAGGAGTTTTCTAAATACTATGTGCAGCCATTCGTAATTATAAAGATAACCAATCGAAAGGTGATGGTTTTCAATGGTTCAGATGGTTTGGCCCAGGTTGTTCCGCTTCAAGATGATTATACCAATTTATTGCGTGTAATAGCGCTGAGTGGGGGTATAACCAGAACAGGTAGAGCCTATGACATTAAGGTTATTAGAGGGGAATTCAATGACCCTAAAATATATCATTTCAATTTAAGGAATATCGATGGCCTTAAAGACGCAGATTTTCTTATGCAATCCAACGATATCGTGTACATCACGCCTTCGCCTCAAGTGGCGCGAAATCTAATCACTGAGATTGGCCCTTATTTATCGCTCTTGACCACTGCATTGCTTGTGATTAACTTAGTAAGACAATGAGTGCTCCGGTTAAAAAATCAGCAAGTCCTATAGATTTTGATTTAGGTTTGGTATTGCACATTTTTCAAAAAAATGTGATATACATTGTTTTATTCTACCTAATATCTTTGATGAGCGCTATGCTTTATATCCGTTATCAAAGAGAAATATTTAAAAGCAGTGCGGTAATACAAATTACTAACGCGGGTAATTCTAAAGTTTTAGATTTTGGGAAGGTTTTAGAAACCGAAAATGGTTTGGATGGAGTTGTGGAATTGATGCGCTCTCGGAATTTTCTCAAAAAATCCATCTCTCAGTTACCAATACAAGTCGGGTATTTTGTTAAGGGGACATTCAAGGTTAATGAACAATATAAATCCAGTCCATATGAGATTGAAGATTTTAAAGTGCATAATCCTGCCATATACGGCAAGTCTATTTTTCTGAAGTTCAAGCCCAACGGCCAGATAGAAGTTTCTTACATTCTGAATGATGTCCGCCAGGCCATTTCCGCCAGGCCCAATACGCTAATCAATATGCCTGATTTGCAATTCAAGCTTGCAGTTAACAATCTTTCTATCATAAACGACTATCAGACGAATCTCAAAAAAGATGTTTTTTTCTTTGTGATCAATGATCCTGAAACGATGGCGGATCCATATATAGCAAAATTAGAGATTACAGTATTGAATTATTTTGCTAAAACATTACGTATTTCTTTAGAGGAAAATAATGCAAAAAAAACAGCCGATATCATCAATACGGTGGCCACCGATTTTATTAATTATGATGTGGTTAAAAAATCTGAAAGCGCACAAAAAACCATCGACTTTATTGATAAACAATTATCTTATGTTGCCATTGATTTGAAAGACTGCGAGCAAAAGATGCAGGCATTCAGGAAGGAAACCAAAACCTCCATCAACCGTGATTTTACATCGGGTTATTACTACAAAATCGACAATATAGAAAAGGAACTTGTGCAAAAGAAGTATCAAGTAAATTTAATCAAAGACTTTATCCGACAATTTAACGAAACAGGAGCAATCGATGTATTGAGTTTGCAAATACTGGGTGCTGAATATAAATCTGACTACTTTTTGATGCAAAAGATGAGGACGATTGATGATTTGAACTTTAAAAGAGAAAGATATTTAAAGGAGGCAAACCCCGAAAATAAGGTGATTAAAGAGGTAGAATCATTTATTAAAAAAGAGAAAGAAGAATTATTAAAATCACTATTGCTCCTTGAACTTAATCTAACCCAAAGAATAAGCGAATTAGAAAGTGAATTAAAGCAAGTTGAAATAAAATTAGAAGGAATACCATCTATTGAGATTGAGTTCAACCGATTAAATAAGTTGTATTCAATCAATGAAAGCTTTTACAATTCATTGATCAACAAAAAGGCAGAATACTCCATTGCAATTGCAGGTTTTGTGCCTCAAAATTCAATATTAGAGCAGGCCGTTGAGTCTCGATTGCCTATATATCCCAACAGAAATACTATAATTGCTACCGCCCTAGGTATTGCAACGGTAATATCTGTTGTTTTGTTGGCATTGAGATTCTTAATGTTCAATAATATTACCTCCATATCAGAGATTAAAAAACATACCGATTTGGCCATTCTTGGGATTGTGCCAAAATACAAAAAAGAAATACCCGTATCTCAGTTATTGGTCGATAAGAATCCCAAATCCTCCATATCCGAAGCTTTCCGATCGATTAGAGCGAATTTGCAATTTATCTCAAATGAAAGCGGGGCGAAGGTAATTGCCATTACGTCCTCTATTTCCGGAGAAGGAAAAACATTTGTGGCCATAAATCTAGCGGGTATTATTGCCTTTGCGGGAAAAAAAGTGATTGTGCTCGATTTGGATATGCGTAAACCTAAAATTCACATAGGATTTGATGCTCCCAATGTGCGAGGTATGAGTACAATTCTTATTGGTAAGGACAGGTTTGAAGATTGTATTCAGAAGAGCGCGCTACCTAATTTGCAGTTCATTACTGCAGGACCTATCCCTCCTAATCCCGCAGAGCTTATTATATCTCCAATCATGGATAGATTTATCGAAGAGCTAAAGCAAATTTATGATATTATTATCATTGACAACCCTCCAATAGGTATCGTATCTGATGGTATTCCAAATATTCAAAAAGCTGATTATCCTGTTTTTATTTTCAGGGCCAATTATTCCAAGAAAACCTTCTTTGAGAATATCAATACTATAGTAGATGAAAAAAATATTAAAAACCTGTCAATAATTTTAAATGGTGTTGAAGCCGGTGGCAATAAGTACGGTTACAGCTACGGTTCATATGGTTATGGATATGGCTATGGTTACGGCTATGGTTACGGCTATGGCTATGGTTACGGTTATGGTTATGGGTACGGATACTATGAGGAGGATGAGGCACCTAAACCATCTTTTCTTAAAAGATTGTTTACAAGAAGTTAAATAACACAATGATAATCAATAGTGTATATATTGATGGTTTGAAAGTAATTGAACCATCGGTTTTTCATGATGACCGAGGTTATTTCTTCGAGTCATATAACGAGGATAAATTTGCACAGGCGGGTATTGCCGAACAATTTGTTCAGGACAACCAATCATTATCTCATTTTGGCGTGCTCAGAGGTCTTCATTTCCAAACAGGTGAGCATGCGCAAGCTA
The DNA here is from genome assembly GCA_023262495.1 of Bacteroidia bacterium. GTDB lineage: Bacteria > Bacteroidota > Bacteroidia > UBA4408 > UBA4408 > CAIKXD01. The sequence goes on from JALRAS010000101.1 coordinate 6,927, forward strand.
AATTGGTAAGGGTAATCAGCGGAAGTGTCATTGATGTAGCTGTCGACTTAAGGAAAAATTCTCCTACCCTGGGTAAATATTTTTCAATAGAACTTAATGATAGTAATAACCTAATGTTTTATATCCCGGTAGGTTTTGCTCACGGATTTATATCGCTAAAAGATAATACGGTATTTTCCTATAAATGCAGTAAATTGTACAATAAGGACGCAGAAAGTGGAATCCTTTGGTGTGATCCTGTGCTAAATATTAATTGGGGGGTAGATAGCCCCATTATATCTACAAAGGATGGTATTTTACCTAAATTTAATCCTGAATTGCTCTATTTTTAAGGTTTTTAATTATTTTTGCATTTGTTAACAATTGTCATCGATGGATAACAAAACAAACATGATTACTTTTTTAATAATTTTTGGGATTCTGGCAACTATCTTTTCAGTGCTTCTAAATGGTCTTTTTATCAAATTTTCCAAAAATTTAGGCATGAGAAATGTTGAGGAGGGGACCATTAGATGGGGAAGCAAATCTAAACCTGCTCTCGGAGGTATTTCATTTTTTCTAAACTTCCTTTTTGCCATTACATTTTATTTTATGTTGTCCGAACAACATAGCTTATTAGAAAATGTAAAGTTCACAGGTCTGATGATGGCTGTAACTATTGGCTTCTTGGTGGGCCTGGCCGATGATGCATACAACACCAAGCCATTATTAAAATTCTCTGCTCAATTGCTTTGTGGTGTCATATTATGCGCTACTGGCACCTACATTCAACTTTTTTCATCAATGATCCTGAATTATGTAATGACCATCTTTTGGATTGTAGGTATTATGAATTCTATTAACATGCTCGATAACATGGATGCAATTACTACAACTGTTTCCATATCAATTATCATATCCGCCCTAATTGTGCTTTCTGCACTAAATAGCTTCGCTAGTATCGAGTTTATTATTTTAATTGGTGTACTTGCCGCTCTGATAGGTTTCTTGTTCTACAACTGGAACCCCTCAAAAATGTATATGGGAGATACCGGCAGTCAGTTTCTTGGAGTGTTATTAGGTGCAATTGCAATTACTTGTTTTTGGAATACACCATTTGACAATGCCTATCCTTCTCAAACCAAACAAGTTATTTTAACTTTAATTGTTTTTATAATTCCAATTATCGATACCACAACCGTTACAATAAATAGGTTGCTTAGAGGGCAATCTCCATTTGTGGGGGGGAAAGATCATACCACACATCACCTTTCCTATGCGGGCTTCTCCGACAGGCAAGTAGCATTAATTATGGGTATCATCTCTATGTTTTCATGCGTCATTACTTTATGGGTACTCAGCATTGATTCATGGACATTCATGCAAGCATCTATTCTAGCTATTTATTTTTTGATTATTTTTGGGCTTTTATTTTATATATCCAAAACCAAAAAAGCACCATCTGCAGGTCGCTAGGATAATTTCCTTGGCTCCTGCACGAGAAAAATGAAATATCTCAACAATAAAAAATATTCTACGGCTGTTGTTGTATTGATGCTTGTGTTATTGGGCGTCAATTTAATCGTATACTCCAATAAACGAAACACAGATGATTACTATGTCAACGAATTTAATAAAAATTACAAGGTATACTCCTTAAACCTTCCATCAAAACTAATTTTCGCAGGTGAGGATGTACCACTGAATCAGTTCGATGTGAGGGAATCGTTGGATAGGGAATTGTTGTTGAATACATATTGGCAATCGCAAAGTATATTGTTGCACAAAAGGGCATACCGATGGTTTCAAAAAATTTCACCCATTCTCAAAAGCAATGGCATTCCCGATGACTTTAAATATTTAGCGCTTATTGAAAGCGGTTTCACCAATGCTGTCTCCCCATCCGGAGCATCGGGTTTTTGGCAGTTTTTGGATAAAACAGCTGTGAATTATGGACTTATAGTGAATGATAACATTGATGAACGATATCATGTTCAAAAATCAACAGAGGCTGCCTGTAGGTATTTTAAAGAAGCATACAAAAAGTTTGGAAATTGGACACTTGTTGCGGCCTCATACAATATGGGAATCAACGGTCTCGGCAAGCAAGTTGAAACTCAAAAGGTTAATTCTTACTATGACTTATTATTGAATCAAGAAACCGCACGGTATATTTTTAGAATTTTAGCCATCAAGGAAATACTTGAAAACCCTCAGAAGTATGGATTCGTGTTGCGCAAGAAAGATTTGTATCCACAAATTCCAATTCAACAATTACAGATTGACTCATCAATTACAAATATTGCCAACTTTTCGCAACAATTAGGTTTAAACTATAAATTAATTAAGTTGTTAAATCCTTGGCTCAGGCAAAATACTTTGGAGAATAAAGAAAATAAAAATTTCATCATTGAAGTACCCGCAAAGAATTTTGACGAAACTATGTTGACAGAAATTTATTTGGGCAATCCTTCATACCAACTTAAAAATGATAGTCTTGGCTATCTTTCTGGAGTATCTATAGACTCATCTGCGCAAAAAAATAAATAAGGCAACCAATTTTATGCATCCTGTGGAAGAAGAGAATTTAGAGATTATAGGCGCTAGAGTGCATAATCTAAAAAATATGGACGTGGTGATTCCACGCAACAAATTAGTGGTGATCACCGGATTAAGTGGTAGCGGAAAGTCCTCACTTGCATTCGATACCATTTTTGCGGAAGGGCAAAGAAGATACATTGAGAGTTTCTCGATTTATGCCCGACAATTTTTGGGTAATCTCGAAAGGCCTGACGTTGATCGTATAACAGGCCTCAGTCCCGTGATTTCAATCGAGCAAAAAACAACCAACAAGAACCCCCGTTCAACTGTTGGTACAATTACCGAAATATATGATTTCTTGAGATTGCTTTACGCAAGAGTGGCTACCGCCTACTCCTATGAAACCGGCAAACCAATGGTTAAGTATACCGATGAGCAAATCATCAGTATTATTTTAGAAAAATATGCAGGTAAGAAAATATCTGTTCTCGCACCTGTGGTAAAAGGCAGAAAGGGGCATTATAGAGAGCTGTTTGAGCAGATTATCAAGCAAGGATTTATAAGGGCAAGAATTGATGGTGAAGTTACAGAGCTGAAAGCAAGGATGCAGCTCGATAGATACAAAATTCATAACATCGAAATCCTGATTGACAGATTCACTGTAATCGATGACATTAGGCCCAGATTAGTGAGTGCCATTCAATTAGGCATGAAAATGGCCAAAGGTTCGGTTGCCGTGCTTGATAATGATTCTAACGAGTCGAGTTTCTTCAGTCGAGCATTGATGTGCGCTGATACAGGTATATCTTATGATGATCCTGCTCCTAATTTATTTTCGTTTAATTCTCCTTTCGGAGCATGTACTAAATGCAATGGCTTAGGTGTAATTAGTCAAATTGATCAAAAAAAATTAATTCCGAACACTAAATTAAGTATCAAGCGTGGCGGAATTCTTGCACTTGGTGAAGCCAGAAATACATGGATTTTCGAACAAATAGCTGC
>JALRAS010000102.1 GCA_023262495.1 Bacteroidia bacterium
GTGTGATACTAAAATGATGGCACCAAAGTAATCGCGCAGAAATTCTTCAAGCCACTGAATACTTTCAATATCAAGATGGTTGGTGGGCTCATCAAGGAAAATTAAATCGGGTTGTTGTAACAGTATTTTTGCCAATTCAATACGCATACGCCACCCTCCACTAAAACTTGAGCATGGTTCATGAAAGTCTTTTCTTAAAAAACCAAGTCCCATTAATATTTTCTCGGCTTGTCCTTCGGCATCGTATCCGCCAATCATATTGAAACGCTCATTAGCGTCATGTAACCTCACCAACAAGTCATGGTAACCTTCCGATTCGTAGTCGGTACGCGTGGTTACTTCCTCATTTAATTTATCGATTAACGTTTGCAACTGATTAACTTCGGTAAACGCTTTACATGCTTCTTCCATAACAGTTAACTTGCTTGTACTTGCAATTTCTTGCGCCAAATAACCAACTGTTAATCCATTTTGTGTGGATATGGTTCCCGAGTCAGGGGCTTGCTTCCCGGATAGTATTTTTAGTAAGGTTGATTTTCCCGCACCATTTTTTCCTGTTAATCCGATACGATCCTTTCTGTTTACTAAAAATGATACTTCTTCAAATAAATAGGTGCCGCTGAAACTAACCGATAATTTACTGACTGAGAGCATGAATGTTTATATGTTTTACCTTGTATGATTTGACTGTATCTAAGCAATTCAGCCAATCATTGAAATGTTTTATGAAAAAGTGATGTCTAGTACTTGATATGAGCAAACATATCTTCGGTCATTAATTTTAAATCGTAAGCTGCCTTCCATCCCCAATCATTGTTCGCATAACTGTCATCAATACTTTGTGGCCAACTATCAGCAATCTGCTGACGGCTGTCGGGCTGATAGCTGATGCTGAATGAAGGGTAGTGCTGCTTAATTTCGTTGGCAATTTCCTGCGGTGTGAAACTCATACCACTGAGGTTATAGGATGATCTGATTTTAACCTTATCGGGATCGGCATGCATTAAGTCGATAGTGGCTTTGATGGCATCGGGCATGTACATCATTGGCAACCCTGTGTTTTCGCTTAAAAAACAAACATAGGGCTGATGCTTGGCAGCTTCATGATAGATGTGTACTGCGTAGTCGGTGGTTCCTCCTCCGGGTGCGCTTTTATATCCAATAAGACCGGGATATCTTAAACTTCTCACATCTACCTGATATTTTTGAAAATAATACTCACACCATCTTTCGCCTGTTTGCTTGCTGATGCCGTAAACAGTATTGGGCTCCATGATGGTAAATTGCGGAGTCATAATACGCGGGGTAGTTGGTCCAAACACAGCAATAGAACTTGGCCAATAAACTTTTTTGATATGTCCCTCTTTAGCCAAATTCAGTACATTGAAAAGTCCGTTCATATTTAAATCCCATGCAAACATGGGGTTCTTTTCGGCTGTAGCCGAGAGCAGCGCTGCAAGCAGGTAAATTTGGGTGATTTCGTATTTTTTTACCAAAGCGTATAAATGATCCTTATCCAAAACATTCAATTTTTCGTAAGGAGCAACTGCTTCGAGTGATTCTTTTTCTAGATTCCTGATATCAGAGGCAATTACACTTTCACGACCATAAATGTCTCTTAAACCTTCTACCAATTCGCTCCCTATTTGGCCTGATGAACCAATAATCAGTATTTTTTCTTTAGCATTCATATACATATATTTTGCGGTTTCAAACCTACGTTATTTTAGCATATCTGAATTAAAAAAAATCAAAGAATTTTTTCCTTTCTCTGTTAAAATGTTCGGTTTTAAAATGTACAATGGTCTAATTAAACATAACTTGATGTTCCTTTTTAGTTGATTAAGATTAAAGATTATCTTTGACCCAAATCAGGAACCATGAACAAAAAAATTCACTTAGCCCTTTTGGTGCTGGCAATTTTGCTAGGAAGTGCTTGTAATTCTGTTTATAAAAAACATTATGGGAATGGGTATACTTTTTTAAAGAAAAGTCAAAAAAGTAATACCAATAATGATAGAGAATACAAGAATACACAGCAGCAAAGTATTGTGGTGCTTGAGGATAAAATCAAAAAGGAAAAAGAAAAGGATGTTAGTAAAGCTGAGCAAAGTTTTGAAACCATTCACAAAAAACTCAATCATTCAGACGAGGGAGACAATCAAAAAGTAGATCGTAGCAAACGGTTAATAGCCGCTTTGAAGCCTCTTTTTCCCACATCTCAAGAACCTAAAAAATCATCGAACTTATCGACTCCCGACAAAAAGCCGGACGTAGAGGCCAATCAGTATGCCGAAATAGCACTAATATTGGCCGTTGCAGCAGTCATTTCATTTTTCCTTGCCAGTTTCGTATCAATTCTCGCCCTTTTCCCATTGGCAGGATTATTTGGATTAGGCAGTTTAATTTTAGCAATTGTATCGTTAGTCATGGCCAAAAGAGCCAAGCGCATAGCCAATTTAAATGGCTTTGATTTACCACAAGATGCAAAGATTGCAAAAATTTTATCTTGGATAGTGTTAGGTTTCAATATACTGGCATTGTTGGTATTGATGTTAATGGTGTTAATTATTTTGCTTTTACTTAGGAATTGGTAATTACGATTTATGGCTCAAGCATTTATTTCTCTAGGTTCTAATGTAGGCAACAAAATCATGCATTTTAAGATGGCGCTCGAACGCATGCGTGCCAAGCATATTCAAATTAAAAACTGTTCACCAATATATCAAACTGCAGCATGGGGAAACACCAATCAGGATGATTTTTTAAATGCGGTAGTTCAAGTAAGTACCAAGTTAACACCGCACGATTTATTAACAACGTTAATTGATATAGAAGCAGGAATGGGCAGACAAAGAGGAGCAGAGCCGTGGCAGCCGCGAACCATTGACCTCGATATTTTATATTACGATGATACAGTGATTAACGATGAAATACTTCAAATTCCACATCCCTATTTGCATCAAAGAAAATTCACACTCATTCCTCTGAACGATGTAGATGCCGATTTTATTCATCCTGTACTTAAACAAACTAATAAGGAGCTCTTATTGCATTGCCCTGATAAAAGCGAGGTTCATGCAATAAAATCGGTACTTGTGACCAATGATTAGTTATTGAAATGAAGTATAATTTTGTAGCCATAGAAGGAAATATTGGTGCCGGTAAAACTACCTTGAGTACCATGCTTGCTGAGTATTTTAATGCTCGACTTGTGCTCGAGCAATTTGCCGATAACCCTTTTTTACCGGAGTTTTACAAGCAACCCGAAAAGGTGGCTTTCCCGCTTGAACTAAGTTTCTTAGCCGATCGCTATGCACAACTCAAAAGTGATTTAGTGAACCTGAATTTATTTAGCAATATTACGATTGCAGATTACTTTATTTTTAAGAGTAAAATTTTTGCTTCCAATAACCTCAAGGAAGATGAATTGTTTTTGTATCACCGCTTGTTTGATATTATTGCCGCCTCTTTACCCAAGCCCGATTTGTTGATTTATTTGTATCTCGATGTGGAGCAGTTGCAAAAGAATATTCTCAAAAGAGGACGAAGCTATGAAACTGAAATCTCGAGCGACTACCTCGAGCAAATACAAAGTCGTTATCTATCTTTTTTAAAAACCTTGCCCGATCAAAAAATCTTATTAATCGACATGCAAGGTGTTGATTTTGTGACCGATCAAAGCAAATTTCAACAAATTGTTTCGCTACTCAATCAATCTTATCCAAGCGGAATAACACCAATAGCTTTGTTGTGATTGCATTTATTTTTTTCACCGGTCAATCAATTGTTTCATTCTTTTAGTTATCATTGCTAATAAAATCTTTCATACATCATGAAAACAGACATTGAAATTGCACAAGAAGTTAAAATGAGGCTCATCACCGAGATTGCCAATGAATTGGGCATATCGGGTCAACAGGTAATCCCATACGGTCATTACAAAGCTAAAATTAAATATAAGGAAATTAATGAAGAACGAGTTGCAGCTTCCAAGCTCATTTTGGTAACAGCAATAACTCCTACAAAAGCCGGTATTGGTAAAACAACTACCAGTGTGGCTCTGGCGCAAGGGTTAAAAAAGATTGGTAAAAATGCGATTGTTGCACTTCGTGAACCTTCATTGGGTCCGTGCTTTGGGATGAAGGGAGGAGCCTGTGGCGGTGGTTATTCACAGGTAGTGCCGATGGAAGATATCAACCTGCATTTTACCGGAGATTTTCACGCAATTACTTCGGCTAACAATATGATTTCTGCCCTGCTTGATAATTATCAGTATTACAACAGAGGCACAGGCAAAGCGCTGAAACAAATCACTTGGCGCAGGGTACTCGATGTAAACGATCGTTCGTTGCGTTTCATGCTATCAGGTCTCAATGGGTCAGCTAACGGCATTCCACAAGAAACCGGTTTTGATATTACGCCCGCATCAGAAATCATGGCCATATTCTGTCTTGCCACAAGTCTTGATGATTTGAGAAAAAGAATTGATAATATTTTACTTGGTTACACTTTCGATAATCAGCCTTTTACTGTTGGCGATTTGGGTGTAGGAGGGTCAATAACTGTGTTGTTGAAAGATGCCTTGAACCCTAATTTAGTGCAAACACTTGAAGGTGGAGCGGCATTCATACATGGTGGTCCTTTTGCTAATATTGCTCATGGATGTAACTCGGTAATGGCCACTAAAATGGCAATGACCTATGGTGATTATGTGATTACCGAGGCCGGATTTGGCGCTGATTTAGGAGCCGAAAAGTTTTTAAACATCAAGTGTAGAAATGCAGGCATAGCTCCAAAAGCATCGGTGTTGGTAACCACTTCACAAGCGCTAAAAATGCATGGAGGTGTGCCTTTGGAAGGTATCAAAAAGCCGGATATGAAAGGATTGCAAAACGGACTCAAGAATTTAGAAAGGCATTTAGAGAATTTACAAAGCTTTGGGCAAAGTGTGGTGGTGGCATTCAATCAGTATCATTTTGACACCGAGGAAGAGATTGCCTATCTTACCAACTGGTGCACCGAACGTGGTGCTGATTTCGCACTTAATGATGGCTTTGCCAGCGGAGGGAACGGAGCAGCAGCATTGGCTAAAAAAGTGGTTGAGGTGGTAGAACAAAAACCTTCCCAAGCCCTCACCTATACCTACGAAAGCTCCGATACAATTCCCGAAAAAATACGAAAAATTGTGACTAAAATTTATCGTGGGAAAGACATTTTGTTATCCAAAACAGCCGAAAATTCATTGAAGAAAATCAATGAACTAGACCTAGGACACTTACCGGTTTGCATAGCCAAAACGCAATACTCTTTCAGCGATGATGCGGCACAAATTGGTGTGGCCGCTGACTTTACACTCAATATCGAAAACTTAATCATCAACCGCGGAGCCGGATTTATTGTGGCTGTGGCAGGTGAAATTATGAGGATGCCCGGCTTACCCAAGGTGCCGCAAGCTATTTATATAGATATTGTTGATGGTAAAGTGATGGGGCTTAGTTAACCGTACTTTGAATTGGCATACTTGTTGTAAATCTTTTTCTAAACCTAATAACAATAAACATGAAAAACTTCATTTTAATTGCAGTCGCTATTTTTTTTAGTGTTACCACTTCATTTGCTCAAAATGCAAAAAAACAAACACAACCGGTAAAAGGAAATCAGCCCAAGGCAGTTTCTTTAAAACCTGTAGCAGCCAAACCCGGGACCGGTGAAGCCAGACAAACTACCAATCCAACAAAATCTGTAAGTGCACAAGAAAACAGCTCAGCACAGGTTAAACAAGCAACTCCTGCGCAAGCTAGAGAAGAGCAGTCAAAAGGACCAGTATTAAAAAAAGACGGTACCCCTGACAAAAGATACAAGGAAAACCAAAAATTAAAGAAAGACGGCACACCGGATAAACGTTACAAGGAAAACAAACCGTCTGAAAAACAAAAGTAATATAAGGTTTTAAACCTGCTTACAACAACAAAAAGTATGATACACTTATCCTTGCTATATTTCGGCTGCTTGCAAAAAAATAGGTGCATACGTAACAAGGAATAAAGCAATGCTGTTAATATTAAAATCTAAATTTGATTTACTTAAAATTACCGCGTGGTTTTGTGTAATCAACTTTTTGTTGTTTTTTCTTCTAAGAATTTTTTTAATTGGCTCCTACGATGCTGATATTGGCGGAGTTGAAAATAATGTGGCATACAGCATTAGCAAAATGTTGTGTGGTGATGCGCTTTATGAAAATCCAGAATCGGGAAGTTTCGATATTACCCAATACACGCCTTTATATTATTACGTAGCAACAGGCATTTCGCAACTGTTTAATCTTAACCCCCTTAATGATTTACATGCTATTTATGCCGTAGGGAGAAGTTTGAGTTTATGCTTCAACCTACTCAGTGTAGTTGTACTATTCTTGATGCTTAACAGGCAATTTAAAATCAATAAGCAATTAGCCATCATTGCTACATGTACCTATTTTATTCATCTCACTAGAATACATTTTGCTGCCCGTCCGGATGCCCTCTTTGCGCTGCTTTTTTTATTGATGCTGGCATGCTTTGTTTTTTTTTTTTCAGCAGCACAAGCATAAAAATATATACCTGATAGGTGGGATTTTGATCGCTGTTTTATCAGTTTTTGTGAAACAAACAGGGATTCAATATTTGGTGATAATTCCTGCGTATTTTATACTTACAAAAGAATTTAAAATTTTTTTAATTGCCACGCTGAGTCTTGCCATTGGTTTGGTTGTTGGATTATTTCTATTCGATCAAATGTATCCGGGCAATTTCCTACTCAATACCTTTAAAGGCATCAATAATGGGGTCTCAATAGCACGAGTATATGATGTTTTCTCGCATTTTTTTCTCAAATACCAAGTGATTATGGTTTTGGGGATCCTGTTGTCGGTGCGCTATTTTTTTGGTAGTCATGATCATGTATTCAAATTTTTAAGTTTCATCAATGTAGGAATCTTTTCATTTGCTGTTGTTACCAGTGTTAAAGAGGGGTCATGGATCAATTACTACAATGAATTTATTGCACTCAGCATTATTTTGATTGCACTCGAGGTGAAAGCACTCATTGATCATGGTATTTTTCAAGATCGATTAGCATCGTTTGTATCCTATGCTGCCGCTTTATACCTGATAGTTTTGCTACCCAATGTAATGCTGCAAAAAATATTTCATGAGCACTTCAATCATTTAAAAAATACGTCAGCAATATTTGCACAGCGCCAACAAACAGCAAAATGGCTGAGTAATCATCTCAAAAAAGACACATATTTTATATCATTTGATGATCAGATCAATGCCATGCTTCCCACACATGCCATGGTGCCCAACAAAGATATTGTGCCAACACAATCAAAGTTTAACTACAAACAGGTAACCGAGCATTATTATTCAGGATTAATCAAATACATCATTAAACCAAGAACATCTGCCATTTCAGAGTTCATGGGTGCTGATTTTACAGGTTGCAAAGAGGTTTTTTCTACTGCTGATTATGCGGTGCTAGAAAATAAATCTAACTGATTAGTTCGAATTAAATCGGAGTGATTTCCGCAAGCAATTATATTTGGGGATAAAGCGAATAAATTTTTATTGCAAATATTGTAAGAATTAAACCATTTTCTATATTTGATGTCGGTTCAAAAACTCGATGCATGAAATACAAACTGTTTTTTTCTATTTTATTTATGACAAGCGTTACACTGGCGCAACCAACAACTTGGAGCGATCATGTAGCGTCTATCGTTTATGATAAATGTTCATCTTGCCATCATCCGGGGGCAATTGGACCGTTCAGCTTGATGAGTTACAACGATGCAGTAACTGCGGCAGCCGGAATCCTGGATGCAGTGACGGACAATCGCATGCCTCCTTGGCCGCCCGATACAAGCTATCGGAAATTTGCTCATCAACGCGCCTTAAATGTACAACAAAAAACTGCGATTGTTGATTGGATCAATAATGGAATGCCGGCAGGAAATCTTACGAATGCTCCTTCACCTCCGGTATTTCCTGTGGGCTCTGCTGTTAACCAAACTCCCGATTTGGTTGCTCAAATGCCCGTATTTACTAATTACGCATCATCAACTGACATTTATCAATGCTTTGTTATTCCGAGTGGATTAAATACTTCCAAATATATTAGAGGTTTTGAGGTAATACCGGGCAATCGTCAAATGGTGCATCACGTGCTTATTTTTGCTGATACCACAGGCAACTGTGCAAATTTAGATGCTCAAGATCCTAATCCTGGTTATTTGTCTTTTGGTGGTGTTGGTGCTAGTTCTGCCCGCCTCATAGGATTGTGGGTGCCTGGAGCACAACCGCAATTCTATCCGAATGGAATGGGTTTGCGATTACCTGCAAATGCCGATATCGTTTTTCAAATTCATTATCCTGCAGGCACCATGGGATTGCAAGATAGCACCAAAGTAAATTTTTTCTTCAGCAATGCACCAAGCATTCGTGCCCTAAGGGTAGATCCTATTCTTAATCATTCAAGTTCACTCACCAATGGGCCGCTATATATTGCTGCCAATCAAACCAAAACCTTTTATGGGCAATATGCCATTCCTGCTCAATTTGGAAAAGTTTCAGTACTTCAGGTGGCACCACATATGCATCTAATAGGCCGAAGTATTCAATCAAACGCTATTGCACCTAATAATGTAAATATTCCACTGATTAGAATTAACGATTGGAATTTTATGTGGCAAGGCGGCTATGATTTTCAACAGGTTCAGGTATTACCTGCGGGCTCTACACTTTATTACGAAGCATTTTATGATAATACTACAGCCAATCCCTTCAATCCATCAAACCCTCCTGCAAACGTATCAGCCGGTGAAGCAACAAACGATGAAATGATGTTGGTCTATTTTACTTACACCGCTTATCAACAAGGTGATGAAAATATTATCATCGACAGTACCTTGGTTACCTCGCACAATTCGAAATCTTATGACAAAATCAATGAGTTGAATATTTATCCTAACCCTGTTGATAACAATATACTCACTTTTGATTCGCGCGAGATGACAGGAAATAAAGCATTGGTATGTATCAAAGACGTCACCGGACGTGAAATATACAAGCAAGAATTGATTCTGAGTGGTGGCTTACATACAATCGATTTACCCGAGATGAACAATGGGGTATTTTTGTTGTTATTAATCGATAATTCTAAAACTATAGTTAAAAAGTTCAACTACATTAAACAATGACAAGTATTAAAAAGGTCTCTCTGATATGTGCCTTGGCCACTATGGCCGGTATCATTATTTCAAACACAGCATTCACCAATAACAATGGTAAAGAAGGAAAAACCGGGTCGCCCGGAGAAAGCGCATGTAATCAATGTCACAGTACCAACCCACTCAACTCGGGTGGAGGCAGTGTGGTTATTTCCAGCGCAGGGCTCACCAACTGGACTTATGTTCCGGGACAAACCTACAACATTGATGTAACAGTTAAACGCCCCGGTTCTCCAAAGTTTGGTTTTGGCTTCGAGGCACTTTTGCCAAGTGGGGCCAACGCTGGTGTAATATCAACCACCAATTCACCTAATGCCAAATCGTTAAGCGCAACTATTTCGGGTAACGTGCGAACCAATGCTGTGCACAAGCAACCCAACCATTTTGGTACCGATAGCTTGGTATTCACCTTCGAATGGACAGCACCTGCTGCGGGTACCGGTGACATTACCTTTTATGCAGCCGGTAATGCAACCAATAATTCCAATAATTCAAACGGTGACTTCATTTACACCACCAATCAGGTGGTAACTGAAGCCAACACCACTCAAATACAGCAAATGCTCGAAGGGAAATATGTCAATGTTTTTCCCAACCCATGTGCCGATTATTTAAACATTAGTGTTCCTAATAATTTAAGTTTAACAAGCACTTTAATTCAATTATTTGACCTAAGTGGAAAAAAAGTGTTTGAAAAGTCGATGAATGGCAGGTCAACCGTTTTGGACATTCGCGCTGATGTAAATGGATTGGAGTCAGGACTATACATTGTTCAATTGCAGAATGGCTCTTGGGTGCACAATGAGCGTTTGATCCTCAAAAAATAGTTGGTTGCTGTTATTAATTTACACTATCAATAAATTTTATTATTGCCTTTTTAGTTTACTTTTGTCCCGTAAAATTTTATTAAAATTATGGCACAGTATGACATGATTATGCCCAAGATGGGTGAGAGTGTGGCAGAAGCTACGATTACCAAGTGGCTCAAAAATGAAGGCGACAAAGTAGCTCCTGATGAATCGGTGCTCGAGATTGCAACCGATAAAGTAGATTCAGAAGTTCCTGCTCAAAAAGGAGGAATACTCATTAAAAAGCTTTTTAAGGAAGGTGATGTAGTGCAGGTAGGTACTGTCATTGCAGTTATTGCCGACAGTGCTACCGAAAGTGTCGCTGCT
>JALRAS010000103.1 GCA_023262495.1 Bacteroidia bacterium
CTTTGTATTTTTTTAAAGTTTCGAGGAGTGCTACCCTATCGGGTTTAAACGGTATGATTTTATCTTTTCGGAAAAAGTAAAATGACACCACAAACATGGCAATCCAACCAAACGAGTAGCCAATAATTAAGCCCGAGCTTGGATAAATATAGGCAAAAGCAATTGTAGCAATCATGACCGAGCTTGTTTGAATAATCTTGTTTACAGCAATGGCCTTGAATTGTTTTTTACGTTGTAGCCAATAGTTTACCGGCTGAAAATTTCCTGCAAATAAAATTAAAAAAGGCAGGACTATAAATATCGATCTGTATGGAGTTGAAGAAATATCGCGCGAAAAAAAAGTAATATACAATGTAATAAAGGTCATAACAATGGCAGCAATTGCAAAGCTCCAAAGAGATGACACCCTTACCAGTTGTTTGGCTTCTTCATTTTCCTTAGGCAACAACACTGCAATTTCAAATCTTCCCGAGGCAAGGTAACACAGTGGATTAAACCAAGCCATTAAAATTGCCAAGCCGGCAAAGTTTTCGGGCGTATACAATCGTGTGAGCAATGGCGAAGCAAGCACTGGTATGGCCTGAGCAATGACTGTTCCTATCAACAGAATCCCGAGGTCTTTATTAAAAAAAAATCTTTGCAACATGTTACTCAACACTTCCTACTCAATTAATTGGTGTAAATCATTTAACAGCCCTTGAAATTAAATCATTGCGAAAGTAAATTAAAAAAAACAAATGGCGCTTTCGGCCAATGTTTCAATTAAACATTTAAAAGTAAATAAGATGCAATTTGTTCAGCCGAGGTGCCGGTGCCATATAAATCGGAACGGAAAGATTGCTGCTTGTTTAACATGATGTTGCAAGCGTTACAAATTCTCTGAGTTTCACTACCTGCAAGCATGTTGTACCCCATATCTACCAATTCAATCCACTCAGTCTCATTCCTGAGTGTAACACAGTTTTTTCTGAAAAAGTAGGCCTCTTTTTGCAGCCCGCCACTATCGGTAACGAGTAAACTTGAATGTTGTATCAGCGCAAGCATATTGATGTATCCTTGAGGATCGATGATTTTAAAAACAGGTTTAATTTGATATTCATCCATCAAGTATTTGGTTCTTGGGTGAATAGGCATAACCACAGATATTTTTTGATGAATTTCATTCAGGGCGTCTACAATAGATTTAAGCTGTGCGTAGTTGTCGGTATTTTCGGCACGATGAATGGTTGCTAAAACATAATTTTCTACGTTCAAGGCCTTAACGATTTTCGATTTCTCTAAGGCTAATTTGCCAAAATATAAGGCCGCATCTTGCATCACATCTCCGCACATCAGAATCTTAGATGTGTGGGTGTCGAATCCTTCTTTATGCAGATTGTCGATTGCTACCGTTGTTGGACAAAACAAAATATCAGACATTCGATCTACCAAAACCCGATTAATTTCTTCGGGCATTGTAGCATTATAACTCCTTAAGCCGGCTTCTACATGCGCCACTTTAATATTTAATTTTTTTGCGGTAAGTGCACCTGCCAATGTGGAATTGGTATCGCCATAAACCAACACTAAATCGGGCTTTTCCTCTAAAAGAATTGGCTCGAGCGAAAGGAGCATTTTTCCTGTCATAGCTCCATGCATCAAACTGTGCACACCTAGGTTGTAGGCAGGAGCTTTTAATCCAAAATCCTCGAAAAAAACATCACTCATATTTTGATCAAAGTGCTGTCCGGTGTGCACAATGATCTCGTTAACTCCTTGGTGTTTTGCTAATGCCTTGCTCACCATAGCTGATTTTACAAATTGTGGCCTTGCACCAATTACTGTGATAATTTTCATTGTTATGGTTTACAATAATTCATATAACTCGTTACCCAATTGATCTTTTTTGCGCAGTTTAAAATAATCTTTCAAAATTAAATTAAATCGATTGCTATAGGGCGTTAATTGTTGATTGGTTAATACAAATTTTAGGTTCAAACTGTCTTTGATGTATCGCATCACCTGTTCGTTGCTTTTATTTTTTAGTAAATTAAATGTTCCTTTATTGTTAAAATATTCATCGTCACCACTCCAATAAAAAACTCCATAATGTTTGGTGTGGACATAAAACTCAGGAAGATTATTGATTAAAAATTTACATTCTCTGCCAATAGAGTCGTTGATAAAGTGATAAATATTGGGGCACTGCACTAAATTTTTGGGTGATGAAATAACCGCAGTATTTACCAATCGGCTTTTATATTTTGGATAAAAAGAAAAACTAATCACAAGCGCAAAAATGATGATCTGAATAAGTAATAGGCTGTTAAACCAAGTTTTTTGTTCTTTATTGTTTAGTAAATTACTTGATAAGGTGATCATCAACCCAATCATCAAAGGCAGCAGCGTGCTGATGTATCGGTAATTGATATAGGCATAAAAACTAAGAAAAACACCGACAAGTAAAATTAAAACTAATGAGAATAACGTTGACCTTGATATGGTTTTAAAATTTATTTGAGTCAATAAAATAAGGCATGCAATAGCAGAAATGCCAATATATTTCAGGTTAAAGAAATATCCTAGTCGGCCGTTTAAAAGGTGGCGAACGGTTCCGTCTAAATTTCTATTGTATGCATCATAGTCACTCATATTGTGAGGAAAAAAATAGACTAAGGATCCTATCGAAACTGATAAGATGAAAACACACAAAAGGTATTTATACAACCTATTCATTGAATTAATTTCCATTAGTTTCCTGTAATTTTTTGCCACCAATAACCATCTCCCATAAAGTACTCCAAAATATAGTGAATAGATCCGAAAAGTATAAATATGATGCACTGCTTCATCAACATTTTAAAACGCATTGCATAAGTTTGCTGTAAAAAGAAAAATAATAACCCTAAGGAAATAATGCTTATTACCAATCCAATAAAATGAACACCTGCCTGCAGACCAAGTAAAATTCCTAAAATGTTTATTTGATTGCGAGGAGATTCAATGAAGGTGATGCTCATATACACAACAGCTAAAAAAAGAAACATGCGAATCATTTCTAAATGAAATTGCAGTATGGAGAATACCAATGCAAAAGATGATAGGAGCATGCAGAGGCCCAACACGAGCCACTTAGGATTAATGGATTTTAGGTATAGGATAAAAACACTCAAAAACAACATGCTGTAGTAACCCGATAAACTTTTGAACCACCATTCAGAGTCTGTATGCATGAGTTGGTTAAACATACTTTGCCAGGTGAATAAGATAGGGTAAAGTAAGCCGTGAAGCCCTATGAAATAGCTCCCCGATGCTTCATTATATCTGTATTTAGAAATGATTAATTGTTTTTCTAATGCTAGTTGTTTCCCAAGGAACATATATTCAAATGTGTCGTGCTCGCTTAAAGGACGCCAATGACTGTATGCTAATGTGCATACAAAAAACACAAGCAGCAATGATGCTAATATTTTTTCGGTTTTATCAAAGGTAATAGGGTATTTTGAAGCGGCAAATGCAATATTAAATTTTTTGCGAAAAAAAATCATGTGCCCAATCAATACAGAGAATGCTATAAGTAGGTAAATAACTGTGGATTGGCCGGGCAAAAAAAGTAGCATTATATAAAGCAATGATGACATAAGCAAAGGAGCAATTCCTAAGCTCAATACAACAGATGCTTTTATATTTTCTGTTTGATGATTAATCCAATTAAAGATAAAGTAAGCCGGTAACAAAGCCATCAAAAGATAGAGCAGAAGCAAGTTTAACAATTCATTAATCATTGCTTTACACCTTTAAATATTAAAATTCAAGATTTGCTTGCACGCCCATTTTTGATAAGCAATTTGTACCATAAATGACAAGCCGGTGCCTAAGGCAGCGCCATAAATGCCCATCACCGGAACAAGCATAAGCACCAAAAAAGCATTCGACAAAAATAATACAATAATGAATTTTGTTTGTTGCCACGGATGCCCAAACTGATTAAAGAGCATCAAAAAAGGTTGATAGCCCGAGCTGATTGAAACAAATAAAACCAGGATGCTGAATATAAGCCATATATCGAATCTGTGATTTTCAAGTGCGAATACAACAAACACAAGTGGAAACAGCAATATTGCAATAATGCCCACCGCGCCTATTAATTTAAGAAATTTGGCTTTGCTGTTTTGCACCACCTTTTGCGTTAATTCAACATTCCCTTTAACACTCAATTTGGCCAATATAGGATTGATATTGTTTCGGAGTAATACAGGCAACTGCATGAAACCTTCGGCAAAGGTAGAGGCAAAACTGTAGATGCCAACCGAGCTATCACTTAAAAATATACCGAGAATAAACACATCAACCTTGGTGTTTACATCCAATAAAAAATTACCCAGAAGCGCTTTATTCCCAAAATAGTATTGCGTTCTAATCCATACCTTCAGTCGCTTTAAATGTATAGCTCCCTTCAAAAACGGGAAGCTATATGTGATTACCGACAAAAAAAGCAGACACTCAGCTCCCGACAGAATAATTGGGAGCAAATCAACTTGAAGATGCATAAGTATAAAGATAATTAATCCAGCTAGAATTGCGGCATAACGCAAAAAATTGAAGACAGCAAAAGCTTTCATTCTGCGGCAACCGTTATGATACGATAGCAACACTTTGTTCCATGAGAAGAACAAAAGCCCCGGAAGTACCGACAGATATCCCGCACCAACCGGCTCACTTCTTAATATACGAGCAGGTAAATCTTTGAGCAAATAGCCTATTGAAATAACCAACAAGGATATTATGGTTGACACAATTAGTGCAGCAATGACAATATGCTTGGTTTGCATTTCTGACTTTATGTAGGCAGGCACAAACCTTTGTACACCCAAATGAACACCTCCAACAGCCAATTGCGACAACAGTAAATAAATGGCAAAAACCTGATTAAAAACACCCAGCACATCGGTGTGGTAAACCTTAAAAATGATGATGTTTAATAAAATGCCAATAATGGCTACAAGCCCAAAACTAGCCATGTTCCATAGCAGGTCGGTATTGAATTTTGATTGGGTGAGTTTATTCAACATCTGCATTTCTAATTGAGATGCGCGTTATTCCTTCCTCCTTCTTTTTATTGAGCGCTTGGATGAATTTGTCTAATATGTAATTTCCCTTTGTGCCCATTATTTCATACATAACAAATTCGCCATTATCCATAAAAACGGGCTTGCAATAGCTGTGTACAAACGCATTAAATTTTTCGCTATGCTGATTGTAATAATCTGTGGAGAGCAAATACTTACAGCCTAAGGTATCGCTAATAAATTGACGCATTTCATCAATGCTTCTGTTCTCCATCAGCAAGCTCCGTCCTTTGTTAGTGTAATAGGTGTCATCACCGCACCAGTAATAGGTACCCGATTTATTGGTGTAATAATATAACATAGGTAAATTGTTGACCAATACTTTTTCATCTTCAGGTAAACTTCTTATAAAATCAATCACAGGATAAGCAGTTGATTTTTTTTTATTTTCAATCTTGTTTAATGTTTCGAAAGGGTGGGTTATCCTATAAATCAAACCAACCTTACTGTCAGATACAGTTTTATTGCCGTTTTTTTGCTGCATAAACAAAAATCCTACAGCAGTATTTATCATAATCAATAAAAAAAGACTTGAAACAATTTGAAATTTATATTTGGTTAAGTTGTTTTCCTTAATATATAGTGAAACGAACAACACAGCCATTGGAAGGGTTAAAGGCATTAATGTAAGTTGATAGCGCGAATTAAAATAACCTTTTGCCGATATTAATATCAAAGCCAATAAGTAGGAGAGGCCTAGTGCTTTTTTCCAAGGGGTGTCAAAAAAACGCAATTTTACCACGGCATAAATGCCAAATGGAATGATCAACCAATTTAAATTACCTAAGTATTTAAAATTGAAAAAATGTCCTAAATAACCATTGAGTAGGAGCTTGGTGGGTGTCTCAATGCGCCTGTAAATCAAATTAATATCAGTAACAGTTTCATCAACTTGAATTTGTATGCGATATAAAACAAGTAGCAGTATAACCCCTAAAAATATCGGTAAATAAATTTTTTTAGTTAAATTACTCATGCACTAGTAGTATTTAATTTCCTGAAATATCCAACCCGTTCCCAAAAACACATCCATTACGTAATGTACTCCTCCAAACAACATAATTATAAAAAATAGCACAAGCGATCGAACTGCCTTTTTAGAAAATTTAGCAGGATAAAAAATGAAAAAAGAAAGACTTAAAAATATCGCAATAAAAACACCAAGCGAGTGAATGTAGGCCTGTGCAGCGGCAAAAACACCAAAAAGAATTAAAGTAATATTCGAAGGATGTTTAATAGCCAAGCCCAATCCTGCAAAAGCAGCCAATATCATAAATATACGATACGTATCAATATGATAATCGGTAACCATAAGATAAAACCCATAACTTGAAAAAAGCATGGTAATTGCCGACAATGCGTAAAAGCGACTGTATTTTTTAATGAAATGATAGATCAAAACAAGTATTAAAATACCGTAATAACCGGTTACAGACCTCAGTAAATAGTCATTGTCGTAAATCCCGAAAATTTCCGAAAATAAATACTCCCAAGTGCCTATCAATGGAAATGAAAACCCATGTAAGCCCACATAAAAGAAATTGTTTTCGGCATGATAGCGGTTTGGGATATAGGCGATTAGCTTTTCACGCGCAAAGTGCTTGGCTTGTATGGCATACTCTAGCATATCATGCCCGGAAATTGGGGTACCTATTATTTGCTTCATCCAATAATAGCTAGCGATGAAAACAATACTCCAAAGCGTTATGTTTGACAGTATGAGAATTCTTTCGTTTGTGTATATTTTGAAAAACTTATTCTCTATAAATAATTGAGCATCATTATTGTTTTGAACAGAAAAATTAAATTTACCTGATATATATTGCAAAACAGCCCCAATTTTATTTTTGGCCCACAACAAAATAAGTGTAAAAGCAAGAATGATAATAATTACATAAGTTATTGCGTTTTGAGATGGAAAAAGCCACAGTAAATAATGCAAGAACAAGGAGCTAATGAAAGGGGCAAGCGCTAAAGCAAAAATTAAGGCAAGTGGTTTTTCAATTATATGATGGGTATCTAGTTTAAGCAAAAGCGCATTCAGCGAGAATGAAAAATAAACATAGGTGAGCGCACCCAATAAAATAAATACAAAGAATGCCGAAATCATCTGTTAAATTGTATATAATTTTGGAATAGCATTGACGACTTTAATAGCGCGCTCCATATCTACACCAATAGTGTCAAAATACCATTTCATACTATCATACCTTGGGTTGTTTTCCTGGGCAATAAATTTCAAACCTTCTTCACGAGTAATTAATCCTTCGCGTATTTGGTTACTTCTAAAAGTATCAAATTCACTAAAACCGGCTACGGTATAGTATATATAGTTATAAAAGGCTGCTGTTCCATCGCCAATCCGCCAGCTGCTGGTAGTATCAGGCGACATTTCCCAATTGTATTCTTCAAACAAGGTTTTTTCTATTAGTTTTTCATCCCATTTAATCCAATCGAAAATTTGAAAAAAATGTGTTCTTGGCTCAGCGTAATAAGAGTAAAATGAACCTAAAGTATCAATAACTGAACTATTTATATAGGCAGGATTCATCAAAAAGTTCTTTCCGTAATACCAAGCTAAATTGACCTTACTAGAAAATGGTAAATGATCTGGTCGCGACTTATCCTTACTTGGTGGTATACCACAAAAGCCAACTTTGAAGTCTGTATTTTCTAGCATATTGGAGCTATAAATATTAAGCTCTATATTGGTTTGTCTTCTAATTTGATTTGCGTAATAGATAAACTGTTTATCGCCTGCCATAAAAAGAGGTATCATCCCTAATTTTGGGTTCTTAAGCCAAGCCTCAACATTTAATCTAATATTATTTCTTTTCTTTGCTATATCTGCCGAAACAATGATGTTTTCTACGCCTAATTTACCACAAAGTCTAGCAATATTCCTACGGGCTAAATCTGTAACCATTCCCCAATCAAAAGTGTATGTAATTGGTTTTAAATTTAGTTCATGTACAATATAATGTAGCCCAAAACTGCTGTCCCTGCCTCCACTAAATGGAACAATACAGTCGGCAATCCCTCCAGATTTTTTGTATTTTGTAACAATGTCTTTAAATGCTTGCTCTCTGCCTCCTGTTGATTTTATTACATAATTTTTGCAATAGTTACACTCACCTGTTGCATCGTAAACAATGAATGGAAATGTTTCAGGTAAAAGGCATTTGCTGCATCTTTTTAAATAGGAAATTTGTTTGGTATTCAATTCAAAAAGTTTAGTATGGTGATTACTTTCTTTTTGCTTTTTAATGATATTAACTTTACTTATATCGATTGCTACATCTTCTATAAAGTTCACGATATCATACTTACTTTCCTTTTTGACTGCATGATTGGAATGAGTATCTGTTTTAAAGTTAAAATGATTCATGTGTAAATCATCTGTGCTAATTACAATTGATTCGCCAGGTTTTAACCAATTGGTTTTTGAAACTTCGTATCTTTTTAAATTTAAATCAGCAATTAAAGTATTAAGGATAAACTCTTCAGAAGCGAAAAGAAAAATCCCATTTTTTTGATGATAGGCGTAATAAAGTGAACCAGTGTTGGTTGATAAAATTAACTTGTTCAGTTGATCATGAAATATCGCTAAAGATGCAGACCCTTCAATAAGCTCGTATACTTTTTTTAATGCTTGGTTGATTGAATTTCCTTGAGATAATTCAGTATTGAAAATTTCAAGAGCTATTTCAGTGTCAACCTCAAATTTTCTATCGAGATTTAAAAACTTGGCCCATAAAGCGTCAACATTTGTGATTATACCATTGTGCACTGCAACAGCATTGTTTGAAATAACTGGTTGATTGTTATTATTATTCTCTTGAGAACCATTAGTTACAAGTCGGGCATGCCCTATAAAAGCTAGTGATGTGTTCACTTTGCTGTTATCCGAAAACACATTGGTAGCAGCCTTGTCGAAAAAATCTTGATATTTAGTATCAATTATTATTTGACTGGCAGGTATCGACTTTTTAAAAACACTTATGTTGTTGGTAATATTATTTTTAACCGCTAGCCCAGCTGATTCTTTTCCTCTAGCTTCTGATAAAACAAAAAGCTTATTAATGATGTTTTTAACTTCTTTTTTCTCAATTCTGGTATTTTCATTAACTATTAAACCAAAAATTCCACACATAATTTATTATATTATTTCGTTAAATGTCTTGTGTATACTTCGTCACAAGTTGTTATATTTTGTTTATATTTAATTAAAAATTTCTCGAAACGTTTCAACGTTGTATCGCCCATATTAATCCAATAGGCCGGTCTAGTTTTATTGGAGGTTAGCGGAATTTTTTCATTTGAAAAATCTAGAGGATGCATATAAAACATAGTATCTCCATTTTTTAAACATTGATTGATTACCAGATTAAAATATCTATTGCCTAACAATCTATAGAAAAAAGCACCTGCAGCAGGTAAAATATATTTTGAAACTTTTAGATATGACCATGGAAGTTCTACTAGTCCAGCATGTGGTGTTTTATTGGATAAATCCTGAGGGTTTATAAAATAGGGAATAGTAGGAATATTGTTTAATGTAACATTTGTTTTATTATATAAGCTATTGTAAGCAACAGAAGAATCATATTTAAAACCATTCCTTTCTAAAATATCAACCATCCAATTAGCAAAATAGGCACCAGGTGCTCGATAGCCATAAATAGGGGTATTAAATGTTTTTTCGATGATTTGTTTTGCTTCCACCAATTCTTTTTCCCAAAGTTCCTGACTTTGATATTCTTTTTTAGTTTTAGAATCTATTGCACTAACGTGGTGTAAGCTATGGCATTGAATTTCGTGATTTCTCTTTTTTAAAGCATCTACGATTTCTGGATATCTTTCAATAACATCTGCTACAATAAAGAATGTTGCTTTAATTTCATGTTTGTCTAACAAATTAATCAGATTAAAGAAACCATCAGATAAACAATCAATTTTACCTTTCCAGTCAGCAAAAAAATCTTCTATGGTAGGATACTTTGCAAATGAAGAGCCTGAAATTGCGGGTGTATGATACCAATCTTCTACATCAAATGAAAGGGCTATTTTATTTTTTTGCATTTTCTTTATTTAATTCTCTTGACAAATCTTTTAAAACCTTTGCAGGCACTCCAGCCGAAAGAGTTTTTGGGGGAGTGTCTTTTGTAACAACTGCACCAGTAGCAATGACCGACATTTCGCCAATGGTAACGCCTGGGGTAATAATAACACCAGGCATTATCCATGACCCTCTTTTAATAAGTACAGGTTTTAATTCACGTTTATAAATATCTCTAAATAAAATACTGCCTCTAGAATGGGCAG
>JALRAS010000104.1 GCA_023262495.1 Bacteroidia bacterium
AGCGAAAGTATGATTGAAGTATTGAGCTTCTTCATTTCAGGCGCATCACTTTGAAGAATGATTTGTATGAGTCTGTCCATACCAAAATCTTCTCCTTCATCGTTTTTCTGCTCTATCAACCCATCGGTATAGCATAGCAGCACAGTTTGCGGTGATACATGTACAACCCCCTCTCTAATCCGTGGAATTTCAGGCAGCATACCCACTCCTATACCACCCGTTGTGAGCTGCAGTAAAGTGTTTGAACAAATCATCAAAGGAGGATTGTGGCCTGCGTTGATGTAAGTTAACATTCGGGTTACCAAATTATATCTTGCCAAAAATATGGTAATGAATTTTTCTCCTTTGGCATTATCAAATACTAAGGTGTTTAACTCATGAATAATATCGGTGAGCGATGTGCTATGCTTGAATAGTGCGCGTAAATTAGCTTGAAAATTTGCCATCAATAAGGCAGCACTCACTCCTTTGCCCGATACATCGGCAACACAAAAAACTACTTCATAATCATTGAGTTTGATAAAGTCATAATAATCGCCACCTACCTGATGATGGGGTTGGTAATAGGCATGTATACTCAATTGATTATTATCGGGAAGTTTGTCGGGAAATAGCATGTTTTGCATTTCGCTTGCTAGCTCTAGCTCCTTCCTCGAGGCCACTTGCAACAAACTCTCTCGTACCAATCTTTTATTTTCTATGGCAACAATGATGATATTAGTGAGTGTTTGAACAAATGGTAAATGTTTAATTGTTGGGCTGATTTCAATTTTTTGTTCATCAATATCTCCGATGAGCAAGTATGCAAGAGGTTGGCTCTTATGATATACCGGAATAATGATATCGAACGTTTCAAATGAGGAAGAATCTGATGATACAACTTCTACCTCGGTAATTTCTTTGTATTTAAGTAAATCAATTTCGATTTTGATATCCTCAGACTCATTGGCAATACCATATTTAAGCACACACTTCCAATCGTTGTTATAGGTAAAAAGCGCTATTTTTCCGATATTGAGTTCATTCACTAAAATGTTTTCGTAAAGTTTAAACAAGCCCTCAGTAGGGAGGTTGCTATTGATGGCCTTGGTAATCTCGAGCAATGATGTCAACTTTACGCTGTTGATGCGCTTTTTGAAGCTATCAGACTCTGTATTTTTTTCAGCATGAAGCTGATTTTTTGCCATTTTATGTTGCTTATTTATTATTTATGACCCTAAACTTTTCTTTAAATAAAAACGCCCCCAATATTATCATTTTACAATCAAAAAAGCACGTCTCATCTATTTTTTAACAAATGACACAATCAAACAACAATTTATTTTCAGGGGTTTGAACGTAATTCTTCTATGATGCTTGGGAGTTTTCTGATAAGCGCCAATTCTTTCCATTTATCGCGGGCCTCTTCTACGGGTGCGCCAAAATAAACTTTGCCGCCAGCCAATGATTTTGAAACCCCCGACTTACCTAATATAACGGCTCCCTTACCTATTGTTAAATCTTTTTGAACGCCTACTTGCCCCCACAAAATAACATCATCTTCAATTGTAACCACACCTGCAACGCCAACTTGTGCGGCAAAAAGGCAGTTTTTTCCAATCACCGTATCGTGACCAATATGCACCTGATTATCTAGTTTTGAACCATGACCGATAACCGTATCACCACTCACACCTTTATCAATCGTACAGAGCGCTCCTATCTCAACTTGATTTTCAATAATCACACGACCGCACGAAATCATTTTATCGTATCCCGCAGGTTTCTTTTTGTAGTAAAAGGCATCGCTGCCAATTACCGTACCGGCATGAATTATTACATCGTTGCCAATAATTGTATTATCATAAATGGTTACTTGTGGATGAATCAGACAATTTTCGCCTATGATTACATTTTCTCCCACAAACACACCAGGCTGAATAACAGTGCTATTCCCAATCTTTGAATTGGGACTAATCTTTTGTGAGGCAGGTACAAACTTCACAAAATGCTTCACCAAATTGTTGTACACATCAAATGGGGCGTCACAAAACAAAAGTGTTTTCCCCGCAGGACAATCAACACGTTTGTTAATGATGATGGTGGTGGCGGCAGAGTTCAGCGCCTTATCGTAATACTTAGGATGATCTACGAAAGTGATATCACCTTTTTCAACCATATGAATTTCATTTATTCCTGTAACTTCAAAATTTGCAGGCCCTTCAAAATCGGCATTAGCCAGAGCGGCAATTTCGGATAGTGTGTATTTTCTGGAAAACTTCATGTTGTAAAAAAATAAAAGGCCAAGATAATTCTCGGCCTTTCAAAGATATAAATTCTATTTCAATATTACTTAACTCTTTCTACGTATGCCGATGTTCTTGTGTCAACTTTTATTTTATCGCCTTGATTACAAAACAGTGGAACATTTACTATAGCACCAGTTTCGATAGTGGCTTGCTTAAGAGTATTGGTTGCTGTATCACCTCTTAGTCCAGGCTCGGTGTAGGTAATTTCTACTTCCACAAAGGTAGGAGCTTCGGCCGAAATTGGGTTTTCATTTTCAAAAGCTACTTTTACTTCCATTCCCTCTTTCATAAATTTTAAACCATTGCCAAACAAATCGGCAGGGATATGAATTTGTTCGAAAGTTTCGTTGTCCATGCAAACAATGTGCTCTCCTTCGCTATATATGTATTGAAGGTTTTTATATTCCACCCTTGCAATGATTACCTCTTCCCCACTTCTAAAACGATACTCAACAGATTTTCCTGTTTTTAAGTTTTTCATCTTCGCTTGATAAAACGCACGAAGATTGCCTGGTGTGCGATGCTGATACTCAGTAATCACACACAATTCATTGTTAAATCTGATGATTGAACCAACGTTAATGTCTGCAGTAGTTGCCATGATGATGTTTTTTTATATTCGGGCTGCGAAATTAGATTTTTTTTGCATACATTCAAATAGTCTTTAACATTTAAAATCCTTGGGTATATGATGATTACTAAAACCGCTACATTTTGGACTATTTCTTAATAACGCTTTATCAATTATTCAGTCTACCCGCCTTTATCCATTTTTCGATGATCGCGATGTAACAATTGTCAATCTTTTTGTTAGCATTTGGCATTGGTGCTGCACCACTCTCGTGTTTAATCGACTTCATTAACAGTCCACTTTCAGCCACGATATTCGTGCCTTGCCAACTTTCTAATTTAACACCCCCTGATGCACTGCCATTGCTATGACAACCGGCCTGTGCGCCACAATTACTGTTTAAAATGGGCTGTACATCGTTTTTGTAGGAAATGGTTTTATTTGTATCGCACTCCACTTTGCCCGGAGTTAGGTCTTCCTCCTTATTTTTTGAGCATGCAACAATAAGAAGCACAGTTAAACTGGTTAAAACAGTCAGTTTTAAGCATACACTTTTCATGATATTATTTTAAGTAATTGTTTTTACTGATACATTCTAAAGCGATATTTGTTTATCATGTCTCTTTATTTCACCATCAAATTAATTTAATCAATAGACTTGTCACCTGATAAACATTTCGCAATAATAAGCTAATATTTGACCAATTTCCAACAAATAAAAAACACTGACCTAAAAACAAGGTCAGTGTTTTTATCAAATAATTAAATGGTTAATTAACCGCACTTTGAATGTCCGCAACTTTTACAGTTGAGACATCCCTCTTCATACACAAGTCCTTCGCTATCGCCACAAGAAGGGCACTTTTTATCTTTTGCCACCGTACCATCGGGAATAAACTTTTTGAGCGTACGTGTTACGCCTGTCTTCCAAGTGTTGATATTATCGCTGTACAAATTGAGATTTTCAATCAAATCAACCACCTTTGGCAGAGGCATCCCTTGCCTTAAAATACCGCTAATGAGTTTGGCATAATTCCAATATTCTTTATTAAAAGATCTCGAAAGTCCTTCGATTGTTACTTTGTATCCATCCTTATCGGTGTACTGAAAATCGTAGCGCTTGTTGCCATCATCGGTTTGGTTTTGAATCACCCAGCCGGTTTTCACACTCAGCGGAATCACGAAAACATCCTCTGTTTTGCCGGTGAAAATCTCATACGGTTTTCCATTGAGCAATCCAACAACTCCAATCCAATGCTCATTGTCGTTCATGAATCTTACAATCTCGGCCTCCAATACTTTCGGTCTTTTGGGTGCTACAAACTCAATGATAGTATCTGCTTTTTTCTCCTTTTTTTCGGTACTTACCAAAACGCCACTGCGTGATCCTTCGCGGTAAACGGTGATTCCCTTCAATCCCATTTTCCAAGCCTCGAGGTATATCTCTCCAACTTGCTCAATAGCTACATTTTCAGGGAGGTTGATGGTTGAGCTTATCGAATGCGTAACATATTTTTGAACGATCGACTGTAATTTAACTCGCTTTTGCCAATCTATTTCTGGCGCTGTGGCCTTGTAATATGGACTTAAATTTTCTTCTGTTTTACCGGTTACCTGCATCCATTCTTTCAACTTGTGATGATAAACTGTAAACTCTTGCCAACTATCGCCCATATCATCCTTAAAATCTACCCTTGCATTACTATCGTGTGCGTTAACCTTGCGTCTTCTTTTGTAACTTAACATAAACACAGGTTCAATACCTGAGCTGGATTGCGCTAACATGCTCAAAGTACCGGTTGGTGCAACTGTACTGATTGAAATATTCCTGCGTCCGAATTCCATCATGCGTTGATACACCTTAGGAAATTCCTTTTGCATCATTTGTATAAACTCTGATGTTTGCTCAATTTCGGGATCAAATGAATCGAACTTGCCACGTTCGATAGCCATGTCGATAGAGCTTTCAAACTCTGCCTCGCATTTCACACGCATCATTTTTTCGGCAGCAGCAAGTGCCTCCTCACTATCAAATTTAAGATTGAGGGCAGCAATCGCATCAGCAAGAGCTGTAAATCCAAGTCCTGTTCGTCTTCCTTTTTTACCTGCTTCATACAACAACTTCCATGTATCTTTTTCCACTTGTTTAATTACATCGGGCTCAGGATCTTCATTAACCTTATTGAGAATGCGCTCATTAGCCTCTAATTCTAAATCTACCAAATCATCCATCAGACGTTGTGCTTCGTAAATTGTTTCATAGAACTTTTTATAGTTAAAGCTTGCCTGTTCTGTAAATGCATTTTCGACCATGTTATACAAATTTACGGCTATCAGTCGGCAGCTATCGCCTCCCTGCATGGCAATTTCGCTGCATGGATTGGTTGAAACATTTTTAAATCCGGGATAGATAGATGATGTTGAATACTTATGTTGTCTGTCCCAAAAAATTAAACCTGGCTCGGCAGTATTATGCGCGCATTTGATGATGGTATTCCAAAGTTCTTTTGCTTTTACCACTTTGCTATATTTTGGTTTGGCGGCATCAATTGGAAATCTCAGTGTAAAATAGGCATCATTGCTAACTGCTTCCATAAACTCGTCTGAAAGTCGCACCGAAACATTAGCTCCTGTTACTTTCTTTAAATCTTGTTTCATCGTTATAAACTGCTCAACATCAGGGTGGGCAATATCCATAGTAATCATGAGCGCACCTCTTCGGCCATTCTGCGCAACTTCTCTTGTGGTGTTACTAAACCTTTCCATAAAACTTACCGCTCCTGTAGAAGTACCTGCTGCATTTGATACATGCATACCTGCCGGACGTAGGGTAGATAAATCGATGCCCACTCCGCATCTTCTTTTAAATAGTTGAGCCATTTGCTGATCGGTATAAAATATACCACCATAAGAATCGTAAATTTCGGGAAGTACAATGCAGTTGCTTAAGGAGGCAATCATATAGGGATTCCCCAATGAAGACATCACACTTCCTTGTGGAATAACTGCATTGAAAGCTTTAAAATAGTCATAAATTTTTTCGAATGTAAGATCCCCTCTGTTTTGACCATATTCTGATAGCAAATGCTGTTGGCCATTGAGCAAATTGTTTGTACGATACTTATCTTCAATTCGAGCAAATTCCTCTGCCATACGCTTGTGCATATCATCAGGAGTTAATTCTAAATACTCGCCTTTTTCATTTTTCATGGCGTACTTGTTTGCCCAAGTGCTTGCAGCAAGATCATCTCCATTAAAATAAGCAGTACTTTTCTCGAGTACTTCTTTATATGAGTATGTATTTAATTCCTTGGCTGACATTGATTTTTTATTCATTTTAGTGACCGACATAATGTAAGATTGTTTAAAGGATTAAAATTGAGCTTTAGTTTTCGTCTATAAAATTATCACAACAAAACACCGCTGTAAAATAGGTGCCACGTAGTTTTAAACAAAATATTGTTAGCTGCGTAAATCCTTTGTGGCTTCTATTATATGCTTACTTTTATGCATTCAAAGGCGTTCGATTTGAACATCTTAAAAGCACACGATTTTTTTTATTGGGCTGAAAATCAGAGACAAAAATAATCTGAACAATCTTCTGGTAAAATTGATCTCAATGTTATTTATTTCAAAGTCCAGGAAATTGACTTCAAGCATGACTAACAATTGAGCTATTCATAGAAAACATTACTTGGCAGCAAGCATTTCAAAAAAAATGCCAATCCCCAGTGGTGATGAGCTATTCCAAGCTACTGCAATAGAACGTAACTATCTTTTGATGAACTTTTGGATTTGACTGCTTGCATTCTTGGTCCGCAATTGTATGAAATAAACCCCTGCTTCAAGGTCTTCTACGTTGATAGTATGACTGTGAAAACCCTCGCTGAAGTTATTGCGCTCAATTTGCTTTACAAACCTGCCTGTAACATCTAGCAAGTCAATTGATAAATTTCCTGCAGTAGGCAGTGCATACATCAGTTGCAGGTAATCTGATGCTGGATTGGGTTGCAAGGTTAAGTCGGTAATGATGAAACCTGCTAATTCATTTATTTTATCAGCAGTTACAATACAGTAGTCGTTAATTGCTTGTAAACTATTGAATAAATTTAACCTCCCGCCTGTTACAGTATTGCCTTGCATAGAATTAATCTGATCAACATTGTTTAAAATGAAATCCTTAAAAATTAGGGATACAGAATCGGGGAATTGCTTGTAGGCCTCAAGCAAAGCAGGACAAGCATATGAAATTAATAATCCTACCGCCCCTGCCACATGCGGTGTAGCCATAGAAGTACCGGTCAAACTAGCGTAGTTATTTCCGGGTGTTGTATTGTTTACTGATGTTCCAGGAGAACCCAAATCGATGGTGGTTAATCCATATCCGGCACTTGTATTTTTTAAATCATTGCGGTCTGTGTTTGTTACTGAAATAAGATGACTTTGCGGACAAGCTGTTGGCATATCACCGGTAACATCAATATTGTAATTAGCATTGGCAGTGGCACCTGCACTCAATATCCCAACTGCCCCCAAAGAATCATACATGCCACACCAAATTGGATAATTTGTTGGATTTCCATTATTAACCCCAAAGGATGAGTTTGTGGAAACAACAAATGCCCCGGCATCTCCATTGCTTTGGTTAAATAATTGCCTTTGCTTAAAGGCATAAGCATATGCAGCAACAACGGTGGCCTCAGTACCACTTGAGCCTTGAATAGCCATTACTTTTGCATTCCAATTAACACCCACAACCCCTAAATTATTATTTCCCTTGGCAGCTACAATTCCTGATACATGGGTGCCATGTTGACTTGAGCTGATACTCCCATTGTTATTGTATGCATTCCAACCATTCACATCGTCAATATATCCATTACCATCATCATCAATGTTATTACCTGCAATTTCGTTATAGTTTTTCCAAAAATTTAGATCTTGATGACTGAGGGAAAATCCATTATCTACAACTGCAATCACCACTGTATCTCCAGCTGTTGTAATTCCACCGGTTGATAATTCCCATGCCTCAGGAGCATCAATATCAGCATCGTTGGTACCATTATTTTGACCGGTATTTTTTAAACTCCACATGCTACCATTATTGTAATTAGGGTCATTAGGTTCCAAAATTCTATTTTCAACAAAATGATTGTATTGAACGGCTTTAACAGCATGGTGCGCATTTACTTTAGCTAGCATTGCTGGTTCTGAAATCACCTGTTGGTCATAGGCAAGGAGGTAAATAGACAATGGAGCAGATAATTCCGATTTGAGCTTCAGATGATAGCTTGAGTCAAAATTATTTATAAAACTTTCTGCGGCATATTGGCCGTTCAGCTGCACAATTAATTCACCCGGTACATGATCGTTATCTGCTGTTTGAGCGCTCACATGCATTGAAAAAATGCAAGCAGGAAGAAAGAAAAAGAATAGATGTTTTGTTTTCATATATAAAGTCTGCTCAAATGTAGTAAAAAAAAATAAAAAATCATAATTTTAATAGTTCATCGTTTTGTAAGGAGTAATAATTTAATTTTGTGAAAAATTACCGCCACATGTTTAACAAAAAAACGCTCATTTCTGTTCTTGTCATTAGCATAACTTTAGTGGTTTTAAACTTTTTATTCGTTGGTTCATCGGATAACAGAGATGTATTTGTAGAGGTTGAGCAAGGAGAATTTGAAATTAATGTTTTTACCACTGGTGAACTTGAAGCCAAAAATTCTGTTGATATTCAAGGTCCAACATCAACCCGGCAGCTAGGTATTTGGCAGATTAAAATCTCTGATTTAGTGCCCGAGGGAACTACTGTTAAACAGGGCGACTATGTGGCTGCATTGGACAAGGCGGAAATATCAACCAAATTGCGAGATGCTGCCAGCGAGCTCGACAAAATTCAAAGTCAATATACCCAAACCAAGCTTGACACCACCCTCCAAATGCGTCAGTCGCGCGATGACATGATTAACATGCAGTTTGACATGCAGCAAAAAGAAATAATTCTTGAACAATCTGCTTATGAGCCACCAGCAACTATAAGACAGGCGCAACTTGATCTTGAAAAAAGTAAAAGAACGTATGAGCAAGCCAAGAAAAATTATTTCGTAAAAGAAAAGCAGCTTGCTGCAAAAATGCAAGAAGTTTCGGCCTCTTTATCTCAAACATCCAACAAACTTGAAATGCTTAACAATGCATTAAATGAGTTTACTGTGGTAGCGCCAAAAGACGGAATGGTAATTTACCAAAGAGAATGGAATGGAAAAAAGAAAGGTGTAGGAAGTTCGGTTAGCCCCTGGGAACCCACAGTAGCTACCCTACCCGACTTGAGTACCATGATTAGTAAAACATACGTAAATGAAGTGGATATCAGAAAAGTAAAAATTAACCAAAAGGTTCAAGTAACTTTAGATGCCTATCCTGAAAAGAAACTAACAGGGATTGTTACTTCGGTTGCCAATGTTGGCGAACAGAATCCTAAATCAGATGCAAAGGTATTTGAGGTAAGTATTCAAATCAATGAAAAAGATACCACTTTAAGACCAAGCATGACCACAGGAAATAATATTGTGGTTGGTAAAATTAAAAATGTGATTTACATTCCGCTTGAGGCCATACATAATGATGGCGACAGCCTCACCTTTGCCTATGTTAGAGATGGCAGATCAATAATCAAAAGAGAAATTCTTGTTGGAGAAACTAATGAAAATCACGCAGTCATTAAGGCTGGCATCAACAAAGGAGAATTCATTGCGCTTTCTGAACCCGAAGAGCACAATAAAATGCCTATTGAGAGACTGAAGCGCAAAAAAGGTTCATGAACGAAAGAACTTACTTTAACTTTCGCATTGCCTTAGAGGCAATCAAAGCCAACAAATTTAGATCATTGCTCACCGCATTGGGTATCATATTTGGTGTGGCTGCTGTAATTGCCATGCTTGCAATTGGCAGTGGTGCCAAACAAGAAATTTTAGAACAGATTAAACTTGTTGGAGTTAACAATATAGTTATAACTCCAATTAGCGAGCAAAAAGAAGAGAAGGTGGAAGCAGAGGAAAAGGAAGAAAAAAAGAAATTTTCACCGGGTTTGAATATGCTTGATGTTAAAAGTATTGACAAGGTTGTTCCCGGAGTTATTGCAGTAAGTCCGGAAATTATCATTGAAACTAATTTTGTTGCCGATGGTCTTTCAAGAACAGGCAAGCTGATTGGTGTAGAACCCGACTTTTTTGAAATTGCAAACTTTCAATTGGAAAAAGGGAAAATGTTTAATACTTCGCAACTTGCCCATGGCGACCAAGTTTGTATTATAGGAAAGAGTATACAAGCAAAGTTCTTTAGCAAGAAAGATGCTGTGGGTTCGTACCTCAAATGTGGACCAATTTGGTTGAAGG
>JALRAS010000105.1 GCA_023262495.1 Bacteroidia bacterium
AGTACAATAATAGGAAAGTTTTATGATCGAGGTGCTCAGCTCATCGATAACATGAATGTTGCCTTCATTTATCCATCCTCATAACGGCGCGTTGTAGTTATTGCATTATGTGTAGTTTTGTGGTGGTGGTGGTGGTGGTGATGATTTCTGCAGCCGCCGCCGCCGCGGTCATGGTCACCCTACACCCTACTTAGCTAACCCTACTACCCGCCTCCCGCCTCCCGCCTTCTCGAAGAATGGTTGATTTTTGATTGGATTTTGGATTTGGTTCGATTCAGTTTCCCGCCAAAAGTTATTTTTCCCGACTACCACGTGGAAGTATGAGGTCAGTTGGAGTACATGTCATGGAGTCTCCGATATCCCTCCCTCTCTTTGATGGAGCGAGATTAGCTAATGTTCGTGAAATGAGCAACTCTTTTATTCAATCAGTGATCTAATATGTATGTCAGATGTGTGGATTTACTCTCGAGAGTAGTATTGCTATATCATTATGCTAATCACTCCCGAATACGGCATTTCGTAGCAACCATACTTTGTGAATTCTTTCCCTTACACAATTCCATAAACAATATCTGTACGAAGAACTTTGCGCATTCATTGAGTGGCAAATATTGGGATCATTGTTCAGAGTCGGGTTGAACAAGAACGACATGTTCATGTGTGTGATTGTTCAGATGGACAACACCATGTTCATAATATTCAAGAATTAATTGTCTCACCATACTTTACACCCTCCAACACTGGTTCAGCCTCATGCTCCAAGCAACGATCTCCGTGGACATGCAATAGCACCGCTCCTTCCTCGGGCGTAAATGCAATACTCGTACTGGAGCACTTGCGTTGGTGCGGCAGATGAAACGTCGTCGCGCCACCTCGACACGACGAGAGGTAAAATAATACGGTGATTTCTGTTTGTGCCTCCTTCACACTTGTAGCATCTGCAAATGCGGGAAAATGGTTGCTAGTATTGTTGCATTTGGATGATGATGCTGATGGAAAGTCAATCCTATTCGATTCGTCCACATGTCGACCAAACCATTGCCCTTTGGTATATTTATACAATCGAAGGTTAGGGTTGCACGTTATCGGTTGATATTGTGGTAGTGGTATATTGTTGGATTTTGTAATGGCACTACATTTTCCGGAATTGGATAGCAAAGTTGTGGCCTTGTCGAAGATATCTAGCTGAGGTGAGATTTGTCGAACAATATTTTCAATCCGCTGGTACAGCCGATGTGAGCGTATTGATTCAATTTTCCAATAGCATTGGATTACATTTTTTTGAACTGAAAAATAAAGTTATCTTCAATGAAAAAGTTTTTTTTGAGCAGCATGTTTGCGCTGTAGCCATGGCTACTTGCAATGTTTTTAATATTGTTGATGTTACACAAATCAGACAGCACCATGATGATTTGACCTTGTTCGTGCATAAAATTGCCGACTTGTGCGAAGAATTTTTTGAAGTACTCAAAATCTTGTCCACAGTGCCAAGCTAATTCAGTTTCAGTGCTTACTTTGTTGGGAAAATATGGCGGATTGACCACAATGAAATCGAATGGAAAAGACTTAACTGCATCAAATAAATCACTATGCACAATTTGAAGCACGTTATTTGGAATGTGTTGCTCATTACTTTTAGCATTCAACAGAAGGCCTTGTATTGCTGTGTTTGATAACTCAACTGCAACTACCGATGCTGCCCTTTTGCACATATCAAATGTAATTAAACCATTTCCGGAACCCATTTCCAACAGATGCTTACCGGTTAAAGGTTGTTTTTGAAGAAAACTCAATAAAAATTTTGTGCTGAAGAAAAAAGCAGGATGAAAAACACCAGGCAAGATAATGAGTTTAAATGGATGATGATGATGTGTTCTACTTTTCCTTAGATAAAACTCTAGGGCAGGCCTTACGGTGTAGGAAACTATCTTTCGTAATGTTGAACGTACTATCTTCACTAAGCTTTTTTAAGTGTAAAGATAAAGGTTGTTCCCTCTCCTTCGGTACTTTTAACATCGATGGTTTGATTGTGCGCCTCAATGATATGTTTAACAATTGCCAAACCCAAGCCCGTGCCGCCATGATCGCGTGAGCGCCCTTTATCAACCCGATAAAATCTTTCGAAAATACGCGGCAGGTGATGTTTAGCAATACCTACACCATTGTCGCTAATTTCGATGACCACGTGTTGATACAAATCGGTAAACTTAATGGTAGTTGTGCCATCAATATTTCCGTATTTGATGGAGTTTACAATGAGGTTGGTAAATACCTGCCTGATGTGATGCTTGTCGGCAGAAACGTAAATGGGACGGCTGTAATTTTCGGCAAATTTAAGTTTAATATTTTTTCCCGATGCTTTCATTTCAAGACCAAGGAACAATTCATTGCAGAGATTTACTAAGTCGAATTTTTCGAAATAAAGACTTAGTTCGCCCGATTCCATTTGTGAAATGATATCTAAATCCTCCACAATAGAAATCATGCGCTCTACGCTTCTTGCAGCTCTATTGAGATAATCAACGTTTATATTTTCATCGTGCAGGCCGCCATCTAAAAGCGTTAATATATATCCTTGAATATTGAATATTGGTGTTTTTAGTTCGTGCGAAACGTTGCCAACAAATTCTCTGCGGTACGCTTCCAATTTTTTAAGTTGCTCAATTTCATTTTTATTGCTCACAGCCCACTGCTGCACATCGGTATTAATTTCTTTAAAAATATCTTCCCCTAGGTTTAAATTTTCCATACTGAAATCTTTGGAGGCCTTGAGGTCGTGAATAGTGGTGTATATGCTTTTGATTTTATCATAAATTAAAATTTTGAGTGCTGCAAAAAGCAGCAGGTATGACACAGCGAGTGTGCCTAAGCCCACAAACAACAACTGCACATGATTAATTTCAAGAAATGGAAGCGGGTTGGTAATAATTAACAACAACACCACAATTAAGGCAATAATGATTGAAACAGCCAATGCAATATTTCGTGGTGTAAACTTATTCAAGTGATTAAATTTTGATTGAAACAAATATAACAAACAATCGCGAAAGTTTTATCTGCGTGTTAAATGAAATAATTTTTGCTTGCACGGTTAATTGATCATGCACATGCTCTTAGGATGATCTTTCAAGCAATAAGGTTTCAGAATTAAACTACAAGTCGAATTTATATCCTACACCCTTAATGGTTTTGATATAATTTTCTCCCAACTTTTCTCTGAGCTTTCGGATGTGTACATCAATTGTTCTATCGCCTACTACAACATCACCGCCCCAAACTTTATCTAAAATTTCTTCGCGAAGGAAAACTTTTCCGGGCTTTGACATGAGTAATGCCATGAGTTCAAATTCCTTTTTTGGCAAACTTACCGGATTACCTTCTTTAAAAACAATAAATTTTTCGCGATCGAGCACCAACCCACCAATATCTGCATTGGCATCAGCATCGCTGCTTAAGAAGCGCCTGAGCACACCCGCAATGCGGCTAATTAATACTCTTGGCTTGATGGGCTTGTGTATGTAATCATCGGCACCGGCATCAAACCCGGCTATTTGCGAATAGTCTTCGCTTCGGGCTGTTAAAAATGCAATAAGTGTATCGGATAATGTTTTTTCGTTTCTGATTTGCCTGCAAGTTTCGATACCATCTAATTCGGGCATCATTACATCTAATAAAATGAGTTGTGGTTTAATGTCTTTTGCTTTAGCAATTGCCTCTCTCCCATTGTCGCAAACAAACACTTGATAACCTTCGCGCTTTAGGTTGTAACTTAAAAATTCAAGAATATCATTTTCGTCATCTACAATAAGAATTTTGATGTCTTCCTTATTCATACTTTTGAGTTTATTGCGCTTAAGCTTTTGTTATGACAAAGATATGGTAAATCATTTGATGAACATTGAGCATGCAAAGTCATTTAACGATTTCTTAATACTACGAAAATAATTTTTTGATTCAGTAATGGCAGATATTTTTGTTGCTACTAGCGCAATATATACCTTTGATGATTACACCAATTTAGGTAATAGGTTTGTATGAAATTACACTGATTAGTGAGCGAGTTAGACCAATATGAATCGAGTAATTTCATTCGCAATAGGGACAGGAGCGGCATCCTCCCAATAAACATAGTAGTTAGGAAGTAATTAATACCGATGAGGTATTTATGGTAATGCCATAAAACTAAATTAATCTGAGAAATTGATGGGCTAGGTTATTAATGTAATAGTTATTAACTTGCTGCATCATATTGATTATTATTGGGAGATATAGCAGATGGCCCGGGCACCGCTGGCGCGGGGCATTGCCCAAATATCTATTTGATGCATTAATTACTACAGTATATCCATTATTGGTTTTGGCACTTTGTTGTTTGGCCAAAAATAGTTGATCATATCGGCCCAATAAATGATGGCTTTAAACACATAAATAGGTGCTGTAATTTGTTCATTTATTTGCCTACTTTTTACCAATGCTATGCGCAATCCCATTTCGGTTCCAAGCGCTACAAAGGGCACAATTCTGTAGTTAACACTTAAGCATGGTTCGTACAACAAAATAGGATATGTTACCAACCGGAAATTAACTTGGCTATCGTTAAAGGGTACGTAGGCGGTATTACCAATGCCAATTTGCACGGGAACTGATAACTCCCATTTATTTTTTCGATAATACACATACTCGGCATATATGCTTACATACCTCATGCGCAATCTGCTTTGTAGCATTTCTCCCGTTTGTGATGAAACTATACTTGTTCGCGCAGGCAAGCGTGATTTAAGGTAATTGTAACCAACACCAAATCTTACTCTTCGATTGAAGCCGATGCCTACTTTAATGCCCCAAACATTGGCACTTCTATTGCCAATAAACGCGCTGCGGCTATCGAATTTATAATGAAATATGGGCTTTTTTTTGAGGTCGGATTTGATGCTATCAAACAGCTGAGCCATGCACACATTATTGTTGCAAAACTGTGCAATGACAAATACTGCGGAGATTATTATTTTATTAGGGCTCAAAGCAAGTTTACTGATCGAAACAAAATTACTGTTTTACTTTGATGCTAGTTGAGCTCAAAAATAAAGGTTATTCACTTTGAGATGCTGATAATGGTAACTACAATTGTATGCGAATACCGATTACACTTTCAGTGTTGTCTATTTTCGGCATTGCCTGATTGTACTATTTTAAGTGAGTATCGGCACTATACCATAAACTCATGGACTAATATACTTTAATTAATGGCATAACTTCATCTGATTAATTCGGGATTAAAATAGCTTGTCGCAAAGTTTAAAAAATACACGTAATTTTACGGAGGTTAAACGGAATATTATGAGCGATAAGGTTAAGTTAGAAGCCGGCTGGAAAGCAGCCTTGAGTAGCGAATTTGAGCAGGACTATTTTACAGCTATCAAAGCGTTTATTTTAGGGCAGAAAGCTTTAGGTAAAGAGGTGTATCCTCCGGGCAAACTTATGTTTAATGCCTTTGAACTTACTCCTTTCGAATGTGTAAAAGTGGTAATTATTGGGCAAGACCCTTATCACGGGGCAGGACAGGCGCATGGCTTGAGTTTTTCTGTTCCTGCGGGTATCAAAATAACGCCATCGCTTCAAAATATTTATAAAGAAATTGAGCAAGACCTTGGCATTAAAGCTCCCAATCATGGCAACCTAGAATTGTGGGCCCGGCAAGGCGTATTACTATTGAATGCTGTTTTATCGGTAAATGCGGGTGAGCCCGCCTCTCACAAAGCGGCAGGTTGGGAAAATTTCACCAATGCGGTGATTCATCATCTTTCGACACAAAAAAAGAATTTGGTTTTTTTACTCTGGGGAAAGTTTGCACAGGATAAAGAATTGCTGATAGATGGGCAAAAACATCTGATTTTAAAGGCTCCTCACCCATCCCCTTTTTCGGCTCATCATGGTTTTTTGGGCTGCAAACACTTTTCGAAAACAAATGAGTACTTAAATGCACACAGCATAAGGCCTATCGATTGGCAAATTACATCAATATAGAACTTTCGGCACTTTTTTGTGTTCAATTGATATAAATTTTAATAGAAAAATTAGCTGCAATAAACCTATATTTTGTGTATACTTGCAGCACGTTAAAAAAGATAAATCATATATGAGAACGATACAATTTCGCGAAGCATTGAGGGAAGCGCTCAGTGAAGAAATGAGAAAAGACGACCGTGTATTTTTGATGGGCGAAGAAGTAGCCGAATACAATGGTGCCTACAAGGTGAGTCAAGGTATGTTGGATGAATTTGGTGAAAAAAGAGTTATTGATACGCCAATTGCAGAGCTTGGATTTGCGGGAATTGCCGTGGGTGCAGCCATGAATGGTTTGCGACCTGTAGTAGAATTCATGACTTTTAATTTTTCGCTTGTGGCTATCGATCAGGTAATTAACTCAGCAGCCAAAATGATGAGTATGAGTGGTGGTCAGTTTACAGTGCCAATCGTATTCAGAGGTCCAACGGCTTCGGCAGGGATGCTGAGTTCACAGCACTCACAGGCCTTTGAAAATTGGTATGCCAACTGTCCGGGCTTAAAGGTGATAGTGCCTTCAAATCCATACGATGCCAAAGGTTTACTAAAATCAGCTATACGTGATAACGACCCTGTAATTTTTATGGAGAGTGAGCAAATGTATGGCGACAAAGCAGAGGTGCCTGAGGAAGAATATTTAATTCCGATTGGTGTTGCCGATATTAAAAGAAGCGGTACCGATGTTACTTTAGTTTCTTTCGGAAAGATTATTAAAACTTGTTATGCTGCTGCCGAAGAGTTAGAAAAAGAAGGCATAAGCGCTGAAATCATTGATTTAAGAACAGTGCGTCCAATTGACTATGATGCTATCATTCATTCGGTAAGAAAAACAAATCGCTTGGTAATTGTTGAAGAGGCATGGCCGCTTGCTTCAATTTCATCTGAAATAACTTTTAAGGTTCAGAAAGAGGCATTTGATTATTTGGATGCGCCAATCTTGAGAGTAACATCTGCCGATGTGCCACTTCCCTACGCACCAACACTCATTGATGCTTCTTTGCCAAACCCTCATAGAATTATCAAGGCAGTGAAGCAGGTAATGTACAAATGATGAATTATTTTTCAAATCATAACAATAACTGCCTTGAATTTCTTTTGAGGCAGTTTTTTTTTAGCCCTCTGCGCTTGCCTTCATTGTCAGATATGAACTGTTTAAATAACAATTAAAGAGTCACATGCAAGGAATATTAAGGCCAATAGGAGTGCTTTGGAAAGTGTTGTTCTTGCTGCATTTTGCCATTACGCTTATTATTCTATATCCTTTGTTTTATGTTTTCTTAACCAGAGAAAAATGGTATCCTGCTGCTTTCGCCCTCAAGCGCTTTTGGGCACATGTGCTTATTTTTCCGGTTGGTATTTTTTATCGTGTTGATTTTAGATATCGTCCGAAACCCGGCAAAACCTACGTATTTTGTGCTAATCACACTTCATACCTTGATATTATATTGAGCTACTGCGTGCTCAACAATTATTTTGTTTTCATGGGTAAACAGGAACTGAAAAAGGTTCCATTGTTTAATGTATTTTTTAAAGATATGAATATCCTGGTGAATCGCAAAAGCATTACTGCATCTTACCAAGCATTACAGCGTGCTGCGCAGGAGTTGAGAAAGAAGAACAGTATTATTTTA
Source organism: Bacteroidia bacterium (assembly GCA_023262495.1). Classification (GTDB taxonomy): domain Bacteria; phylum Bacteroidota; class Bacteroidia; order UBA4408; family UBA4408; genus CAIKXD01. The sequence continues at coordinate 7,695 of JALRAS010000105.1, forward strand.
TTTCCTGAAGGAACTATCTCGCGCAAGGCCCCAAAGCTCAAAGAATTTAAAAGTGGCGCGTTCAAATTGGCAATTGATGAACAGGTAGAAATTGTGCCAATCACTTTTGAAAACAATTGGAAATTTTTACAAGATAAGGCCTTTTTGCAGGGCAACATGCGACCGGGAATTGCCCGAATTGTGGTACATGAACCCATCTCTACAAAAGGACTGGGCGAAAAAGATTTGGAACAACTCAAACAAAAGGTAAAACAAATTATTGAGGAGCCACTGAAAAAATACAAGGAGTTTGAAAAAGATTAATTTAACGATTGATTTAAGGGCTTGACCTCACAAAAATATTGTTTGACCTCAAATATCATTTGATTCAAATATTCTTGGTGAATTTTGTATCGCTTTTATCGTTGAGAGATAAAACGTTCAACTTTTATTTTGCTAACTTATTACTTACACCACCTATGAAATTAAAGAAAAATATTGCAACAAGTGAAAGTGGCTTTGTGTTTAATCCAACCACAGGAGATAGTTTTTCACTCAACACCATTGGAGCTGAAATACTACTTCAAATGAAAGACAATAAAACATCTGACGATATCAAGAAAGACATCCTCAACCGATATGATGTGGACAAAAGCTTATTGGAAAAAGATTGGGATGATTTTATGGCTCAGTTAAGAGATAATAATTTACTCGACTATTAACTTGCCATTTTTAACAAACATGAAAGCAAAGAAAAAACTTTGTATTGCAGTTACCGGACTTAATGCTATTGACAGCCCTGGACCCGGAATAGCGGTAATCAGAGGTATTCGAGAGAACAAACAACATGATGTGCGCATCATTGGATTGTCATACGAAAGTCTTGAACCCGGCATATACATGCACGATGTGGTGGATAAAACCTATCAAATTCCTTATCCTTCAGCAGGTAGCGAGGCATTACTAAACCGTCTGTTGCAAATACATGAGATAGAAAAATTAGATGTGGTAATTCCCAATTTTGATGCAGAACTACAAAATTTTATCAAAATAAGTGAATCATTGAAAGGTGTTGGCATTGGCACGTTTCTACCTAGTTTGGCTCAATTGGAAGCGCGTGACAAAGTTAACTTATACAGCTTTGGCAAAAAGCACAACCTGCTTGTTCCTGCGGATAGAATTATATACAAAGTGGATGATTTAAAAAGTGTAATGGATCAGTTTGGTGTACCGGTAGTTGTTAAGGGTAAGTATTATGAAGCCTTTGTGGCACACACTCTTGAGCAAGCACAAAAAGCATTTTACAAACTGCAAGCAAAGTGGGGATTACCCATTATTGTACAACAATTTATCAGTGGAACGGAAATTAATATTGCTGCTTTGGGCGATGGGAAAGGCAATACCATTAGTGCTGTGCCCATGAGAAAATTGTATATTACCGATAAAGGGAAGGCATGGGCGGGCATTACCTTAGAAGATAAATCGCTGATAGATTTAGCCAAGCACTTTATTAGTGCTACCAAGTGGAAGGGTGGTTTTGAATTAGAAATTATGCGCACGGCCGACAACAAGCCCTACATCATGGAAATCAATCCACGATTTCCTGCATGGATTTTTCTTACGGTAGGTGCCGGTCAAAATCAACCCGATGCTTTGGTAAAAATGGCTTTGGGAGAAGACGTTAAACCCTACACAGATTATGAGGTAGGCAAGATATTTATCCGCTACAGTTGGGACCTCATCACTGATATTGAAGCATTTCAAAAGGTATCGGCCTTTGGCGAACTATAAACCACACACCTATAATCAAACTCAAACAATTTAGCTATGTCGAAATTAAAATATGAAAGTCCTGTCATCAAAAAAATGAATGCAGGATTAATGAATAAGTTTGGAACCCGCACTGAGTACCATCCGGTAAAGCAGATTGATGGCGTTGCCGTGAAAGAAATTATTGCCAAGTATGGCTCTCCGGTGTTTGTATTATCGGAACGTCAGATGCGCAATAATTATCAAACGGCTTTGCGTGCGTTTAAAACAAGGTATCCGCGTGTACAATTTGCTTGGAGTTATAAAACTCATTATAACAATGCGGTGTGTAATGTGTATCATCAAGAGGGCTCTTGGGCCGAGGTGGTATCAGGATTCGAATATCAGAAAGCAATTCAAAACGGAGTACCCGGAAATAAAATCATTTTTAACGGCCCCGATAAAAGTGTGGAAGAAATTCAAGCAGCCATTAAGAACGACAGTTTGATTCACATCGATCATTTTGATGAATTGTATGTATTGATAGAATTAGCCGAAAAGGCAGTCAAGAAGCCAAGAGTGGCTATACGTGTAAATATGGATACAGGCATATATCCTATTTGGGATCGTTTTGGATTTAATTATGAAAACGGCACCGCTTGGAACGCAATTACAAAAATTGTGGCCTCGGGAAAACTAAATCTTGTTGGCTTGCATTGTCATATAGGCACCTATATGTTGGCTCCTTGGGCCTATGCCACAGCGGCCTCTAAGCTATGCGATTTGGCGT
>JALRAS010000106.1 GCA_023262495.1 Bacteroidia bacterium
AATAGAAAAGAACTTATCCATTTGCGCTTTGGTCATGTTTGATTTATGAATAACTTTACTTATGCTGTAATTGGCAAGTGCATTACGCATGGTAAGCACATCTGTTTTTGTTCCTTCCAAAGATGGTAATTGCTGATAGTTGCTGTTCTCAATAAAGATAACCCAGGTGCGACCCATAGGATTGTTCTGCTCTTCATTGGCAATTGTGCGATTGATGAAGTAAGCCACACGTTTTCTGTTTTCGTATATATCAGCTGCTTCAATAACCAATGAGTCCTTACCTTCAATGCTCGTATTTAGCGAAAAGGAAGGATTGGTATTTTCTGCCGAGAAGGTTGCTTTTTCACCATTTACCAATACATAGCTGATCAAGCTTTCATCATCAATCTTACCTTCAACATAGATATTATTGATGCTTGTATTTTCAGGAATTATTTCTTTATCAAAGGTTATAAACGGACTAATCATTTCAATCTTTGGAGCTACCGATTCAATGCGCACCAAGTCATACGTTTCGGTAGTGGTATTGAAATAAATATCGGTAACTTGCACAGTTACTTTTTCTTTGTTTTCGAGCGGTACAGTAGCAGTAAAGGTTGGATTGTTGCTATTATCGGTAAAGTTTGCCGGCACACCATCAACCACAATAGCTTTAATCATACTCTGATCTTTTATTTTTCCTTTGATGATACCTGAAGTTTTATTTTTAGGCACACGCACTAGTTTTGCACCTTCTTTATCGCTCACATTGGCCAATTCTATTTGAGGGTTGTTATTTTCTTTATTGAATTCGTATTCTTTTTCTTTGCAAACGGTAAGCGCTGTTTCAATTAGTTTTTTGTTAAATCCCTGAGATTTGGCTGTTTCGAATTCTTTTTTGGCCTCTTCATATTTGTTCAGAGCTTGATAGCATAATGCTCTTTGATAATAGGCAGCAGGATTTTTTTCTTGAAAGAGGATGGCATTGGTAAAATCGCCTATGGCATCGGGATATTTATCCTGCTTTTTGTTCATGATGCCTCGCTCTAGATAGGCCTGTGCATTTTTATCGTTGAGTTGAAGCGCCTTGGTAAAGTCCACTTCGGCATTCAGGTAATCGCCTTTGTAAGCATATGTTACGGCACGTTGTGTATACGCTTGAAAATCGTTGGCATCATAGGAGAGTACAGTATTTAAGTTTTTCAATGACTCCTCATAGTTACCGCTTCTACGCTGCACTATAGCCAAGTTGATAAAGTATGGCTTATAGCCCGATTTGTCTTTGGCCTCTTTGTATTCTTTGGTAACATACATGCAAGAAATAGCTTTGAGGTAACTTTGAATGGCTACTTGTAAATTACCGATACTATCCATTGCCACCCCTTTAATGAAGTGTGAATAGTCGTTAGTATTGTCGTAGTCAAGGGCCGTATTAATTTCTTTTACCGCTCCATCATAATCGTTGATTTTAATTTTATCGAGAGCCATTTTTTGATAGGCGGCAACTGTTTTGTTTTTGATTTGCACCATGGTACTAAACATTTCAGTGGCCTGATTATAATTTTCTATCTGCAAGTAGTCGATAAGTGCTTTGCGGTATAAATCAATTTCTCCAGGTTTAAGATTGAGGGCAGTGCGGTAGTCGTTGATGGCTTCTTCGTAGCGATTCATTTTTTCGCTGCAAAATGCTCTTTCAATGTAGGATTCGTAGTCACCGGGATCGGTTTCAATAATCTTGGTGTAGGCCTGATGCGCCTCTTCATATTTTTGATTGTCCTTTAGGGTGCGCGCTTCAGCTTTTCCTGTGGGCAATGTTTGTGCAAAGGAAATACTTGCATTTGCGCAAAGCACAATCACAAGCATTATTTGCTTGAAGGCCCTCAATAAGGGACTCAAGGTATTTAATATGGCGTTAGTTGCAGGGTACACGATATAAAACAAAAATAATTTGTTTTTATGATGTGAATGGATGTTGCGGTTTGAGTTTTCAACACAAGTAATTAACAATCAATCAAAGTGGTTGTTAACCATCAATCGAACTTATTTACCGCGAAATCAACTTTTTAAAACTCATACGCATTTGAGAATAGTATGTATAAAACATGCGTTTGCAGGGCTTTAAAATACTAATCCAATTTCTTGGGGCTAACCTGATTAGTAAGTAAGTATAGTTGAAAATTCAACTCTGTATACCAACAAAATGTTTCGGATGATATACTTTTTCATACGAATTTTTTTGAGTAATAAAAGAAACATTACAGCCCATTCAATTAAAAGTATTGTTTTTTTTGCACAAACTTAAAATTGGGTTTTAATACCAATGATACACAAAAAATAGTCCAATTATATTGAACTATATTTCGCGATACTGTCATCAGACATTGCAACAAATGCTATAATTTGGCATACCTTTGCAAAAAAAAAACTAACACACAATGGACGATAATTATTGGAAGAGTAAACTAACACCCGAACAGTTTTATATTCTCAGAGAAAAAGGAACAGAAAGACCTTTCACAGGCGCATTGTTATCGAATAAAGAAAAAGGAATTTATACCTGTGCAGGTTGTGGTAGTGAATTGTTTACCGATGAAATGAAATTTGATTCGCACTGTGGCTGGCCTAGTTTCGATAGGGAGATTGATGGGGGCAGAATTAAGCAAACACTTGACCGTACGCATGGGATGATTAGAACAGAAATTACGTGTGCCGCCTGCGGAGGTCACTTGGGCCATATATTTAATGATGGCCCCACTCAAACAGGGATGCGTTATTGTGTAAATTCACTTTCAATGAATTTTAAGCCGGAGTCGGAAAAATAATAGACCGCAGAAAAGTCTATTTTAAAATCATAAATTCGGTTCTTCTATTGTTGGCTCTGCCTTTGTCGGTATTGTTATCATCTATTGGCATGCTGTCGCCAAATCCTTTAAAGCTGAGACGCGCTTTGCTAACTTCATTGGTAATTAAATATTCATAAACAGCTTTAGCCCGGTTTTCAGATAAAAAATCTATTCAGATAAAATTTGATTAGATTTTTTATCGCCAACATTATCGGTATGACCGCTAATTTCGATGCTTACAGCAGTGTTAGTCATTAAAAAACTCTTGAGCTTTTGCAGTTCTATTTTTGATTCATTTTTCAATTGAAAAGAGCCGGTTTCGAAAAATATATTCTTAAGCACTACTTTTTCTCCAACTTTAATAGGAGTTAAGGGCATATTCATTTCATAGCCATTTAATTTATTGTTAACACCTTTTAAACTAAAGTTTTCCGATGCAAATAAGAACCCACTTTTGCTCACATTCATCAAATAGTTTTTGTTGATTGGTAAACAAACTAAAAATTCACCGCTTCCTGCCATACTGCTTGCTTGCATCACCAATTGACCTGTCTCTAAATCTACCAACTCAAATTTAGCATCAATACCATTATTATTTTCTTTATTGAAAACCCTGCCTTTTACATAGGTTACTTCATTAGGACGTGCTGCTTCATAAAGATCAAAACTATATAAATCTAACCCACCTAAACCACCTGCTCTTTCAGATGAAAAATAGGCGGTACGGGCATTGGCGCTTACAATTAAATCTCTTTCATTTTCTCCTGAGTTGATTGGATAACCTAAATTCATGGGTGTGCTCAACGACCCATCTTTTTTAATGCGGGAAAGGAAGATATCTCTGCTGCCCATGCCCGGCCACTGATCGGAAACAAAGTAAAGTGTTTTATTATCGGGGTGAATAAATGGTGATTCCTCAAATCCCGGGGTGTTAATGCTATCGCCAAGGTTAGTGGGGCTGTTCCATTTTCCTGTCTCATTTTTTGTCGATTTCCAAATATCTGCACTGCCTTTTCCGCCTGGGCGGTTGCTAACAAAGTATAGTGTTTGGCCATCGCTTGATAAGCTGGGCTGCGACTCCCAACTTTCGGAGTTAATATTTTTACCTAAATTCTCAGGAGTGCTCCACTTCCCATTTGCCAATTTTTTGGCAATAAATAAATCGCAACTGCCAAAACCATTTCTGCCACCGGGATAGCCATCATACTCACTGCACGCAGTAAAAATAAGCGTTTGACCATCTGCTGAAATACACTGTGCTCCCTCATTGCCCGTGGTGTTTATAGGAGGACCTATGTTAACCGCTTTCGACCATTTGCCATCAATTTTTTTACATGCGTAAAAGTCTTCGCTCTTTCCTTTTGTTCCCGGACCCTGTGTTTCACCGTTTTTAGGAATCAGTCGGGTGTATATCAGGTTTTGTTCATCAGCGGTGATGGCTGGTAAATAGTCGTTATCGGTTGAGTTCACTTCGGCTCCCATGTTGATGGGGTTGAATGGCACGGGATGCTTGATGGCATACTTAGCAAAGCGAGCCGATTTGAGGCCCAATTTGGCATTGTTAGATGCTTCAGCCGGAATAGATTTGTACGTTAAATATTGTGTAAAGTTATTTTCGGCCTCTTCATAAGCTTGTATTTTTAAACACCAAAACCCCATGCTGTAATAAGCATTTTTAAAAAAATCTGGACTGATACCCACGGCAATTTTTCCCTCTGATAGGGCTTCTTCATACATTTTATTCTCGGCATACACTTCTGCAAGAAACATGTGGGCCTCAATAAATTTTGAATCTGCAGCAATTGACTTTTTTAACAATTCAATTGCTTCCTTATCTTTTCTCATATCAAAACTCTGCATTGCTTTTTCGAAAAGCTTGATGGCCTTGTCTGAAGTGCTGCTGTATTTTGGACTTGATTTTTGCGCTTGTGTTTGGCAAGTGCAGATAACAGTGATGCCTATAATGATTAAAACAATTTTTTTTATCGCATGCATGAGTTTGGCTATGGAATGTTTAAATATTTATGTGTTTGCAAAGAAATATTCCACTTTGGATTTTCTTTTACATAGTCGATGATGAGCGGAGTGATTTCTTTCGATTTGCTCCATTCAGGTTGCAGGTAAAGTTTACACTGCGTACTTACCATTGAAGCATTTTCCTCGGCCCAAATAAAATCGTGCTTGTTAAAAACAATCACTTTTAACTCATTGGCCAAGGCATAGTTCTGTACCAATGGTTTCATTGTTTTTTTTGGCGACAAGCAAACCCAATCCCATGTACCGGTGAGCGGGTAGGCTGCTGATGTTTCTACAAAAGTTTGAATGCCGGCAGCTCGCAACTGTTTTGTGAGGTAATCGAGCGGATACATACTGGGCTCACCGCCTGTCACCACAACAGCTTTTCCGGGGTATGCGGCTGCATTCTTTACAATTTCATCGGCTGCTGTTAGGGGATGAATAGAGGCATCCCAACTCTCTTTAACATCGCACCAATGACAGCCCACATCACAACCTCCGATACGAATGAAATAGGCCGCCTTTCCCGTATTGAATCCCTCTCCCTGAATGGTGTAAAACTCCTCCATAAGCGGCAGCATACGGCCATTATCGGTATATATATCTTGTTGGCTTTGTATCTTTAATCTGTCCAAAATATTGTTGTTTATAAGGAAGTAAAGTTATCAATTACTCCTCAATGAAAAATTTTCTTGATTGAAAACTGTCTTTGGTTTTAACGCATAATACATATAAACCTTTGCTAAGGTTGCAGTTAATCCTGAATTGTTGCTGCGTATTACCAATAGATAGCTCCTGCATATGCATACATTTGCCAATCATATCATAAATGTATAGTTCACAAGAGGAATTATTTACATTTTGCAAATAGCCGGTAATGTGATTGTTTTGCTGCCCTGTGATGATGATATCGAAGCTTTGATTGTTGCTGTAGCTCAACGATTGTAGGAATGAAACGTAAACAGAATCAGCAGCACTGCATTGGTTTTGTGTAGTTGCTGTTACGCTGTACCAACCGCCATTTGAAGGGGTTATCACTGATGTGTTTTCACCGCTGCTCCAAAGTAAATTGCCAATGAAGCTGTCAACAGATAAGGTGCAATTATTACAAATGATTGTATCGGCTGTAATGCTCACCTGCGGATTTTGCAGAAAACCTGAAACATTTGATTTGTATAAATTACCACCCGAGTTATTGACCGTCACAAATTCATCTGTAACATATATTTGCTGATGATTATCAAAAGCTATTGCTTCTTTTTGTGTGTTTGTATTGAGTGTTATATTTATTTTTTGCCCATCAAAAAAATTGCTGCCGTTGAAACAACTAAACCACCACATTTTACTATGATTGAGTAGTACCAAATGCTTATGATCGGGAGATAGTGCTGCAGAGGTAACGTAGCATTCGGGTTGACTCGTACCACATAAAAATACACTGTCACAAATTTGAGCAACATGATTGCCGGGTACGGCAGGTATTTTGTAAAGTTTGCAGTAGCCATTAAATGGTGCAGTGCGATTTTTTGTGAAGATAAATAAGCTATCATTAAACCATACAAACCCTTCTGCATCGAAATTTCTTTTGGTGGGTGGGGGAGGAAATTGTGTTTGATCGGGGTATACAAATGAGATTACTTGAGCAGCTACAGAATTTCCCGTAAAGGTAGATGGGGCCGGGATTTTGTATATTCTTAAGTTGGTTCGGTCGTTATTATTGTTGCCAAAGTCTCCAATGTAAATATTGTTTGCATCATCTTTTGCAATATCCTCCCAATCACTGTTATTAGCACTGTTGATGGTAATTGTTCTTATTAAATTACCAAGCGTGTCCAATTCATAAATCTCATCATTGCCACCCGAATCGTTGTGAGTGTATAACCTGTTGGGTGCAGTATATACAATTCCGCTGCTTTCACTCAGCACACCTGTGATATTACTCACACCATTTAAAGTAAGGTTTTGAGCTGATAAATAAGTTGAAAGGCAAATAAAAATGATAATGGGGATTTTTTTCATGATTATTTAAACTTGAAGGCAAGACCTAAATTAAGATTGCCACGGCTCAAACTTAGGTCTAATTTATCTGAATACCCAAGGTTATTACCCAAAGCTACATCCACAAAATTGTAATTGTTAAATGTATAGTTGATTGTAATTCCTATCCTTTTGGTGAAATAAAACCTTGTTCCCAAAAATAAGGCAATTAATGTGCCGTTGCCTTTAGCGAATGATTCTTTTTCATCATTAACATCAAAATTAAACCATGAAATACCTGCCAACGCGCCTATGTACATGTTTACCCTCTTTTTCTTTATGATGTGAAATGTTGGCTTCAATACCACATCGTTTCCAAAAATGTCAGCACTGGTATTTACGGTATCGTCTTTGGAAATAATGAAGTTACTGTATTTGTATGCCAATCCAATTCCTAATCTTTTGGTAGCTGCATATTCAAATGATATGGGATAAATCCATGCGGCAGCTTTGCTAGTTTCAGAGGTTAGATTACTTTTCTGCACAATTTTTGTGTCGTAAATTCCTAATCCCATGCCAACCTCTATAATCTTGTCTTTCTTTAAAAATGATTGTGCCTCAGCAGTATGGGTATAAATGGTAATAGAGGAAATAAAGAAAAAAAGTGAAAATATTTTATTCATAAATGTAAGCTGTTGAATTTCGATTGGGTGGGTAAAATTGATGTTTACAAAGATAAAAAAAGTTCATCTTCATTTATTTAGGCATATTTAAATCTATCAACATCAAAAAGTTAACCATTCACTTTAGGCAGTTTTGGGTGGGCCGTAAAATAAATTAGTTTTGCATAAATGTTTCTAGTTGGTAAACACAAATACTTCGTCTTCATTCTTTTTAGCATATTCATGTTTAAATGCTACTCGGTTGCCACTGCGCAAAAGGTAGGAGTGGTGTTAAGCGGTGGTGGTGCCGATGGACTTGCTCATATTGGTGTATTGAAAGCATTGGAAGAGCGTAAGATCCCCATCGACTATGTGGCAGGCACATCTATTGGAGCGTTGATTGGTGCCATGTATGCTTCGGGGTATTCACCTGCCGAAATGGAGTTGATGGTTAAACAAGAGAAATTTAAAAAGTGGGCTGTTGGCGAAGTTGAAGAACAACATGTGTACTACTTTAAAAAAAGAGATGTTGATGCAAGTTGGATTAATTTTAAATTCTCTCTCGATACTTTGATTCAAACTTCTTTGCCTACCAACTTAATTTCTCCTGTACCTGTTGATTTTGGTTTGATGGAATTTTTTGCCAGAGCCACTGCTGCTTCCGGTGCAAATTTTGATAGTCTTTTTGTTCCATATAGATGTGTAGCATCTAACATTACCGATAAAAAAGAAGAGATTTTTTCGGGTGGCGATCTTGGCCAAAGTGTCAGGGCATCAATGTCATATCCCTTTTACATCAAAACACTGAATATTAATAACAAGTTGTATTTTGACGGAGGGCTTTACAATAATTATCCCACCGATGTTATGTATAACACCTTCAAACCCGATGTTATAATAGGAAGCAATGTGTCTGAATCTCCAAATCCTCCTGATGAGGACGATTTAATATCACAGGTAAAAAGCATTTTTATTACAAGGGGATCAAGTGTTGAATTGCCTGTAAAGTTAATCACTATTGAGCCCAAGGTAGGATTTTCGGGCTTGTTCGAATTCGACCGACCTGATGATCTTATTTTGTCGGGCTACGAGTCAACTATTTCAAAAATCAGTGATATAGAATTATCGGTGAACAGACGAGTTATTCCCGAAACACTGCAAAAGCGCAGAAAGTTTTTTAGAGATACACCTCCTAATTTGGTGTTTAATCAAGTAGAGGTAAAAGGACTCAAGCGAGGACAGAGTGAATACGTTAGAAAATTGTTGGGATTAAAGAAGAATAGTATCATCAGTTTTGAAGAATTAAAGCCCAAGTATTTTAGGTTGGCAGCCGATCAAAAAATAAAACAGATATATCCAATTGCTATTGTGGATGATAAAACAGGATATTATAAACTGGATCTAAAAATTAAAAAAGAGAAAGATATTTTTTTATCATTCGGAGGCAACTTTTCCTCACGACCAATCAATGCTGCATACATTGCTGCCCAATATAATTACCTTGGTAAAATAGGTGTGAGTGTTTTTGGGAATACTTATTTTGGGAGATTTTACGGGTCTTATCAAGTAAAAACAAAGTTTGATTTTCCTTCACGATTGCCTTTTTACATTGAATCATCCTTCACCAGAAATCGTTGGGACTATTTTAGGAGCAGTACAGCATTTTTTGAGGAATCTAAACCATCTTATTTGGTACAAAACGAAAATTATTTTGATTTAGATGCAGGCCTGCCGGCCAAAAACAAATCGAAAGTTTCATTAGGCGGAAGTGTAGCTAATTTATTTGATCGGTATTACCAAACTAAGGCTTTTACACAGAGCGATACCACCGATCGAACAGATTTCTTTTTGTTGACACCGTATATTTTGTACGAACGAAACACACTCAACAGAAAGCAATTTGCCAATGCAGGTACATTTTTCTCCCTTAAGGTGCGCTATGTGATGGGAAATGAAATTACAGATCCGGGAACAACTTCTGCACAACAATTATTTGAAACGGCTTACCATGAATGGTTTCAGGTAAAAATGACCTACGAAAACTATTACAAAAGAAGGGGAAGACTCAGATTAGGATTTGCCACAGAGACAGTAATTTCATCTCAAGATTTTTTTGCGAACTATACAGCAAGTATCTTGGCTGCTCCTCAATTTAATCCAATTCCTGAAGCTCGAACAATTTTTTCTGAGAATTACAGGGCGCACAATTACACCAGTTTTGGCCTTAAAAATGTAATCAACATTTTTAGTTCCCTTGATGTTAGATTGGAGGCATATGTATTTCAGGCCTATCAGTCGATTTTAAATAATCAATTTTTAGAAGCATACTACAGCGATATTTTTAGCAAACGAAGTTTTATTGCATCCTCGGCTTTGGTCTATCAAACACCTATAGGTCCGCTCAGCTTAAGTTTTAATTATTACAGTGCCAATGAAAAGCCATACAGCGTATTGTTTTCATTTGGATATATCATGTTTAATAAGCGTGCACTGGAGTAGTTCT
>JALRAS010000107.1 GCA_023262495.1 Bacteroidia bacterium
AAGATTTTAAAGAGTAATTTATACTTTAAGCCTCAAATTAAGGAGGTGCTTGAACGCTGATTTTTACGCTGCAACAGGAACTCCATAACGGTTATTGGCAATAGCAAACAGGTAAGTGCGTAAATGCTATCTTCCATAGGAATAGTGTATATTCTTGGACCTATAATTTCGAGGTTGTTATAAATTACCACAGGTTTTGCTGTGAGCACGCCATTGACAATAAAAAAGGGGATGAGGTGAATAAAGTAAGCCATCCAAAAATAACCCATGTAGGATTTTTTGAGGTAGTATTGATGTATAAGCAAAAGCACAAGCGCAAACAGGCAGTTGTAAAAAGTGTAACGATGTGCATGATAAAAGACAACTGCAACCAACAACAGCGCAATGAAGGTAAAGTTAAGTGTTGGTGTTATTTTTAGAAAAAAGTTGTCGTTGAAGTAAGCTTTGCAGCAAGCATAAATAAAAACACTGCAATAGGGAATAACAACAAAAAATGACCACTCTTCTAAAGGCAATTGCAGATAACGATAGGGGGCAACATAATTGGGGTTGAAACTCCAAATTCCTTCGCGCGTGAACCACGAATCCCACAAAATAAAAAATATACCGTTTACCATAATGCCTGCAAATAAGGCAGGCCACCACTTATAGAAAGCTACTTTTTTATCGAAGCTGAGCATGAGAGGCCCAATGATAGAGCCCAACATGAGCCATGCATACAAACTCATTATTGCTTGTTGTTATCTGCCTTAGTAGAAAAATACCTGAGCGGCACAATGAGCATACCAAAATTTTCTCCGTGCTCCTTATTAAAATGCTTGTGATGAATTTTGTGTGCGCGTCTTATTCCTAAAATATATTTATTGTTCCAATTACGCAGTACCTTAAAGCGCTGATGTATGATAATATCGTGCACAAAAAAGTAGGCAAGCCCGTACAAACTGATGCCGATACCTATGAACAGTCTGAAGTCGTTGTTCATTAATCCGGTCATGTAGCAGTATGCACTTGGCACGGCAAAGATGAGAAAGAAGGCATCGTTTTTTTCAAAAAAACCTTCGTGTCCTTGATGGTGATCGCGGTGCAAATACCAAAGAAAACCATGCATCACAAACTTGTGTGTGAACCAAGCCATGAACTCCATAAAGAAGAATGTGGCAATAACGATGAGCGTATTGGTAAGCATAATCTGATTTATTAAAGTAACATTTATTGGTGAAAAAAGTTTACGAGGTTGAGGATGATAAAGAAACTCAATTGCAGCACAAAGATAAAAACTGCCATGGAATTTTCTTTTTTGAAATTGAGCACATACCCTAAACCATGGAATAAAAAGCTGATGATAAACCACGCAATGTAATTTTGTAGTGGAATTACATCTTGATGCCAATGCCAAAAGGCATATTGAGAGGCAACCTGCTCAATAAAATAGTCGAGAAATACCATTAGCGCTGCTCCAATAGCAGAGCCAATAAACATATGCTGACTTAATTTATGAGCGATGCTGTGGGTGGCCAAAATGAGCATGACCCAGTTAACGCCAATGATAAGTGGCACATCTTTGAGCTTGTAACCTAGTGCATATCCATAATAATAATTGCCGAAAATTTTTCCGGTTTGCACGCCAAGCATTTCAACAGCAAATCCGGCAGTAAATAAAAAAATAGCATATCGAATAAACTGTGGGTTGTTTACAGGGTAGTAAAACATGAGTAATGCACAGGTAAGCAGCAGGTTGAATGGTGTGAGCGATATAAACCTATCGGTATAGCAGGTAATGCCAACAACACCTACCGCATAAATGATCAGTAAAAATACTTTAAGATGTATTGGTTTAATATGACTCAAGCGTATGCTCATGCGATTTTAATTTTTTTGATTTTGCCTATTTGTATGAGTTTTTTCATGAGCAGGGCGGTAGCTTGCGCATCGCCTTCGGCACGATGTCGGTCGAAGGCATCAATGTCTAAACTTTGACATAGCTCACCCAAGGAGTAGGAGGGGAGGTTGGGCACAATTTTTCGGCTGAGGTTTACGGTACAAATTTTCTTTCTTTCAAAAGGTAAACCTAGATATTGAAATTCTTGCTTTACAAAGTTGTAATCAAAATTAATGTTGTGTGCAACAAAAATACGGTTGCGCGTAAATGCATCAATTTGATGCACAATATCAGAAAATTTGGGTGCACTTGCCACCATTTTATCATCAATACCGGTAAGATTTTTTACGAACCAATTGATAGGCATTTGTGGGTTAATGAGACTCACAAACTTATCAGTTACTTGCACACCATCAAAATGAAGGATGGCTATTTCGGTAATTTTTCCGCTCTTGTAACTTCCCCCTGTGGTTTCTATATCGACTATGGCGTACATGTGTATAATTGGTTTGAAGGCAGCATTGAAAATGAGTTGGGATTATTGAAAATAAGCCACACATTAACTTGCTGAAGGTTGAAACTTTTAATGATGATGGTTGTAGGGGTGTTGTTGTACAAATTGAACCGTATTAGTATGAAGTTGTGATATTAAAACCAATGTAACCTGCCAAGCATAGCGGCAAAGCCAATGATTGCTACAATAAGCAACCATGATTGCCAGCGTGCAAAGTTAACAGTCCAACCTAGCATAGGAATTCTTTTTGGAAGCATTATTCTGGGGTCTTCATTGCAAAAGTAAAACACACCTAGTTTCCAATTTTTAGGATCTTGGTCCCAATAGTTTGCATTGTTATTGCTCATTATTTCACGGTTATTTCATCAATAAAAATAAAGGCCTCTCCACCCGCACCTGCATGCCAAGCAGGTAGCTTTCCAAAGTTTAGTGCTTTTACTTTTACAAATTTTGCTTTTACAGGTTTTAATTGTTGTGTAAATGTTTTGGTTGTAATTGGGTAATGATCTGCTGCCAGCGTATTTTGCACTTGGCCTGCATGTTTGTAGGTGGTACCGTCTTCGCTGTATTCGAAGGATACATTTGTAGGCATTAAAATCCAGCTTCTGGTATCTTGCAGAAAGTTTGCCGATATTTCTGTAATTTCTTTCACCTGATTGAGTTGAATGACAATGTCAACATCTTGCGCCTGATAGCCCTGCCAACCACCCTTTCGCCAATCGGTATCACCGTTTAGTCCATCAATAATGCCTGCGTCACCACCGGCTGTATATTGCCTGTTGTACTGGCAATTGAGTTTTACCTGCCAATCGGGATGCGGTAATTGGTGTATTTTAGCAGTAACAGTTTTTGATGCTTTTCCGTTGCTTACGGCAATTGCTTTGATGGTAGTGCTGTTGGTAATTTGAATAGGACCGCTGTATTTGTTACTTTCTATATTGGGCTCTTGTCCGTTTGTGGTGTAATACACAATTGCGTTGTTGGCAGCAGTTATGCTACATTCGGTTTCTTTGATAAATGGATTTTTACCGGTATGAATTAGTGGGTTGATCACAATTAAATTTTCTTCCTCAACGGGTTGGTATTTTCTTTGGGCGTTGTTGCAGGCGCTATCGGGCGAGTTGGTTGTAAAATAGGTTAGTGTGCCACCGGTAGTAATATCTGAAAAGCTAAGCTGCATGGGGTTTATATGATATGGCGCATTAATTTTCTTGATGTATTTTCCTTTTGTGTTTTTTGTAAGGTTATAAATCAATAGTTTTCTTTTTTCTTCGAGGTTGATGGCTACAGCATCGAATAGTGGCCTGTTGAATTCAAATTCGGGTCTGCCGGGACAAACCTGATATATTCCCATGGCGCTCAACACATACCAAGCACTCATTTGCCCACAGTCCTCATTACCGATTAAACCATCGGGGCTGTTCAAATAAAAGTCATTGAGTATTTGATGCACCCTATCAGCAGTATTTACCGAGTTTCCGATGCTATTATAAAGCCATGCAATGTGATGACTCGGTTCGTTGCCGTGCGCGTACTGTCCTATTAAACCCGTTATGTCTGCTTGATCGCGGCCACTCGTTTTACTTTTGGTGGTAAATAAACTGTCGAGTTTGTCTGTAAATCCTTTGGTTCCTCCATAGGCATTCACCATGCCGGGAATATCGTGAGGCATAAAGAAAGTGTATTGCCATGCATTGGCCTCGGTAAAATGATTGTTTACTTCATAAGGATCAAAGGGGGTGAGGAAGTCACCATTTTTCTTGGGTCTGATGAATTTATTTTCGGAGTCGAATAAATTTTTCCAACTCTGAGAACGTTTCATGTATTCTTGATAATCGCTCTTATACCCTAGTTGTTTGGCTACCTGTGCAATACACCAATCATCATAGGCGTATTCAAGGGTTTTGGAAACCGACTCGCTTTCATCTTCAATGCTGAGAGCGCCATGGCTCATGTATTTGCCAATTCCGAAACGCTGTTTGCTTTCGGCACTCTTTTTCATAGCTTCGTAGGCAAGCGGAAGATTGAAATCATTGATGCCTTTGGAGATGGCATCGGCAATAACAGAAA
Organism: Bacteroidia bacterium; assembly: GCA_023262495.1. Taxonomy (GTDB): domain Bacteria; phylum Bacteroidota; class Bacteroidia; order UBA4408; family UBA4408; genus CAIKXD01. The sequence goes on from JALRAS010000107.1 coordinate 4,464, forward strand.
CACTGTGATAGCCAATCATACATTCGGTTTCATTACAGCTAAGTTCCCAAACCGGTAATAAACCGCCTTGCTGATACTGGGCGAGAAAGGTTTTAATGAAATCTAGTGTTCTTTTTCGATCAATGATGCTCATCAAAGGGTGCCAAGCTCTGAAAGTATCCCATAAACTAAACACCGAGTAATAATCGAACCCTTCGGCTTTGTGAATGTTGCCGTCACGACCGCGATAGCGACCATCAACATCATTATAGATATTTGGCTGAATCATACAGTGATAGAGCGCGGTGTAAAATATTTTCTTTTTCTCGGTAGTAGTTTGGTCTATTTCTATTTTACCGAGTTCTTTGTTCCAGGCATCAAAAGCTTCATTTTTAATTTGTTCAAAGTTCCAATGGGGTATTTCCGTGAGTAGGTTATTTGTGGCTCCTTCGGTGCTCACTGAGGAGATGCCTACCTTAACCTTTACTGCACCATTTTTCAGATTTTTAAACCTGAGCAACATTTTGCCGAAATGACCTCCTGTAATTTTACCGGTTTTAATGGCTTTAGTTGGCGTAATACTATCATGAATGAGCCAAGTGTAATCCTCAATTTTATGGTTAAGTTGTATGCAGAAGTAAATTTCTTGTTTTTTAGCCCATGCCTCGCTGATTCTAAAACCTACAATAGTGCTATCGTTAATAATTTTAATCATGTAGTCGAGTGCCTTATCGCGATGTTCAAGGTCGATTACTATTTGCGGCATATCTCCCGCAGGAAACCTGTACTCATGCATTCCTGCTCTTTTGGAAGCAGTTAAACGTACATCAATATTGTTATTTAGTTTTACGGTGTAAAGTCCGGCCATTGCATTTTCATTTTTGTGTTGAAAGGCAGCTGCATAGGAAGTAGGTTGATGGGTAACATTCCCTGTTGCGGGCATGAGGGCAATGTCGCCATAATCACTGCAACCGGTTCCGCTGAGGTGCGTATGACTGAATCCGTAAATGATGCTGTCGGAATAGTGATAGCCGCTGCAGCCATCCCACGAACCATCAATTCTTGTATCGGGACTGAGCTGCACCATTCCAAAAGGCAATGTTGCCCCTGGATAGGTATGTCCGTGCCCTCCGGTTCCGATGAATGGATTCACGAACTGCGCATTGAATATTTTTTTATTGCCTTGCTGAACTGTTTTCTGCTGGGGATATACTGTTGTAAAAGTCAACAGCAGCCATAACATGATGGTATATTTCATAAATTTAAACTAGGTGCAAAGTTAACAAATTGCCTAAGCTAAGAAAATCCAATTTTAACATTTAAAATTCGACTAATGTTTAACCAAAATGAATAATTAACGTAAATTCGCGCAAATTTTTTTAAATTAAAAATACAGAATTCAAAACTAACATGAAAACAAAATTACTGCTTTTGATTGCTGCATTTATTTTGTCTGCCAGGTTGCAGGCTCAATATTGTACGCCAACCTACACTAATGGTACAACCGATGGAGACTTTATTGAGTCAGTTTCGATGGGTGCTCTTTATTATTTATCAGGTGCCTCCGCTGCCCCTTATTACAATCATTACACAACCGGATATACCGTGCCTAGTTTAGCTCCTGGTTCATCATATTCATTAACAGTAGTGGCAGGGACTTATTTGCCTATTGCTCCTGCTTTCGAAGTGTATCATGTATGGATTGATTTTAATCAAGATTTAGATTTTGTTGATGCGGGTGAGGATATTGGGGAATTGCAAACTACGGTAGCCAGTCAATCGATTACCTTTACTGTAAACGTTCCGGCCACTGCAACTCCGGGTACAACCAGAATGCGTGTGGTAAATACATACAACCAAACAGGAATATTACCTTGTGGAGCTTTTGCATGGGGTGAAGCTGAAGACTACAACGTAAACATACAAGCTCCTGTATCTGCCTATTGTACACCTAACTATAGTGCCGGAGCGGGTGCGGGTGACTACATTGAAGTAGTTAGTATGGGTACATTGAATAATTCATCAGGTCCTAGCACTGTGGCTCCTTATTACCAAGACTATACTTCGTTTTTATTTGCCCCTTATACAACCAACGTTACAAGAGGGTTAAGTTACACGCTGAATGTTACCGGTGGAACATACAGTCCTAACACTTATGCTGCTTGGATTGACTATAACAATGATGGTGATTTTGCTGATATCAATGAAAAGCTTGGAGAGGTTGTTTCAAGTTCTCCCGGTCAAGTATTGCCTATTTCATTTATTGTTCCCGTTAGTGCAGCATTAAATGCCACTCGACTAAGGGTAAGATGTGTTTACTCAAACACCAACATAGATCCTTGTTTAGTTTATACTTATGGAGAAACAGAGGATTACATAGTAACTATTCAAAATGGGACTTCAACATATTGTATCCCCAATCCTCCAAGTGGAACAGGTTCAGGAGATTTTATCAATGGTGTTACCTTAGGTACAATTAATAATGTCAATTCAGGGTCTGCAACCGGTCCTAACTATACCAATTACACTGCTCTGTCAACCAATTTAGCCCAAAGTTCAAATAACAACTTGATTGTGCAGGCCGGAACCTACCCTACCAATTATTATGCTGCATGGATTGACTACAATCAAGATAATGATTTTGCAGATGCTGGCGAAAAACTTGGTGAGTTTCAAGGCGCTACAGCTAATCAGAATTTGACCTTCAATTTTTCGGTTCCTCCAACAGCCACAGTTGGTGCCACAAGGATGCGTGTGAGATGCTCCTTTGGTGCTGCAAATATGGATCCTTGCTTAGATTACACCTACGGTGAAACAGAGGATTACACAGTGAACATTACCTCCGGTAGTGGTCCCGCTCCTTATTGCGAGCTCAATTTACATGGAGTTAACTGCGATGTCGTTGATGCTATTGATGATGTATACTTGGTGAATTCCTCTTTATATAACTTAGGTACCGGTTGTAATAGTTTAACTGGTCAAGGTTATACTTTATGGCCATCAACAGGTGCTACAACTACTACCTTACTAAGAAATCAGAGCTACACACTTGGTGTAACCTCAACATCAACCAGTATAATATCTGTGTGGTTTGATTGGGATAATAACGGAGTTTTTAGCACTACTGAATGGAGCGAGGTTACAATCTCGTCTACAGCAAATGTGGCTAATGAGATTATTGTTTTTGTGCCCAACAACGCTGCAATTGGTCAAATTAGAATGCGTGTAAGAAGCCGCGCAGCCGGCAATGCAAACGGTCCTACGGATCCGTGCACGCAGTTTTTCAGTGGTGAAACAGAAGATTATGTTTTAACCATCAGTAATGCAACTTGCTTAGCGCCAACAGCAATTTTAAGCGGTCAGTTTACTGCGGGCACAACAGCAGACTTTTTTGATCTTTCTTCTAACTTTCCTACTTCATGGAGTTGGACTTTTCAGGGAGCCACACCAGGTACCAGTAGTTTGCAATATCCTACCGGGATTACCTATCCTACCACAGGTGGTTGCTACAGCGTTAGCTTAACAGTTTCAAATGCCTGCGGTTCCAATACATTAACCAGACCTTGTTTCGTTAACATTGGTCAGCCAACTGCTTGCGATAAATTATTTATTAGTGAGTATTTAGAGGGTTCAGGTCAAAACAAAGCAATAGAAATTTACAATGCAGGTTCGGCTGTTGCAACATTAAGCGGTTATTCGGTAGAAACCTATTCTAACGGTAGCACAACACCAACATACACCCTTAATTTATCGGGTACTTTGGCTTCGCATGATGTTTATGTGATTGGTGATGCTAATGCCAGCTTACCGGGAATTATTGCAAATACCAATATTACTTCTAATGTTACTTTCTTTGATGGGAATGAAGTAATTGTGTTAAAAAGAAATGGTATCATTATAGATAAGATTGGTGTATTAGGAGATAATGTCGCTAATTGGATTGTTGGTTCAGGTTCTACTTCAGAATATACACTCGTTAGAAAGAATACGGTTGATCGTCCAAGTACATTTTGGCCTGATACTCAAAACGAATGGGATGTATATGCACAAAATACAACTACCTTCTTAGGTTCTCATACCAGTGTGTGCGGTGTAGGTGCCGCTCCGGTGGCTCAATTTGTGGGCAATCCTTTAAACATTGCGGTAGGCCAAACAGTAAACTTTACCGATTTATCACTCAATAATCCTACAAGTTGGAATTGGACTTTCACCGGAGGTGTTCCTGCAACTTCAACTGCGCAAAACCCTACAGGTATTCAATATCTTGTTCCAGGATGTTATCAAGTATCATTAACCGCTGCTAACGCATTTGGTAGTAATTCGTCAACTGTGACCTGTTACGTTAATGTAACTGCTACCGCTGTTGCCCCTGTTGCGGCCTTCACCGCCAATGTATTTAATATCACAACCGGTCAGTCGGTGAACTTTACCGATCTTTCAACCAATAATCCAACCGCATGGAATTGGCAGTTTACCGGTGGTGTTCCTGCAACAAGCACCTTGCAAAATCCTTCTAACATAGTTTATAATACACCTGGTTGCTACCAAGTTGTGTTAACTGCAAGTAATGCCGCTGGTAGCGATAGCGAGACACAAGTATGCTATATTAACGTATCTAATCCGGGTGCGGGCCCATTGGCGAATTTCACAGCTTCAAGCACCTCAGTTTGTGTAGGTTCTTGCATTAGCTTTACCGATGCCAGTACAAATAATCCTACTGCTTGGAACTGGTCATTCCCAGGTTCATCAACTCCATCTAGTACTTCACAAAATCCAGGTAATATATGCTACAATACTCCTGGTACCTACAATGTAAGTTTAACGGCCATCAATCCAAATGGTAACAACACCCTTACATTAAACAGCTACATTACCGTATTTGCAGTACCTGTTGCTAATGCAGGAAGCAATCAAACAATATGCAATGGAGCAAACGCACAGTTAAATGCATCGGGTGGTCAGTCATACTTATGGACACCTGCAGCTAGTTTAAGTAATGCCAATGTGGCCAACCCAATTGCTACGCCAACATCAACAACTACTTACACAGTGCAAGTAACCAATGGTACATGTTCATCTATAGCTTCAGTTACTGTAACTGTGAACAATCTTACTGTAAATGCAGGCAATGATGTTACCATTTGTGCGGGTGCCACTACCAATTTAAATGCTACCGGAGGTACTACTTATTCTTGGAGTCCAACCATTGGGTTAACTAATCCGAATGTTGCTAACCCTACTGCCTTCCCA
>JALRAS010000108.1 GCA_023262495.1 Bacteroidia bacterium
AATTGCCGACTTTGTAAAACTTAAAATACTAAAGGAACAAACTGGTTTTAAACGCAATCGCAGCTTTCATTTTGAAGCCTATTTAAAGTTGTTTGGCAAGTAACACAAAGAGCAGTAAATTTAATTTTACTGCTCTTTTTTACTTTAACTATGAAATTTTATAGTTAAAGTAAAGTGATTAAGTTTAACTATGGTAATTTATAGTAAAGGAAAAATTAAACCTAAATAAAAGTTATCACGCTACTTTTTATTTTGCTTATTTCTTACCAGATACCATACATAGGCTAACATAGAGGAGTTTTCACTAGCATGATAACAACAAGATAATTGAAGTTTTACCATCGCTAAGCGATTCACTATCAGGAACTTTTTTTTGGCTAAATATTCTAACTGCTTTTCGAAGTCCTTAAAGAAAATACGATATTCTTCATTGAATGACCGCTGTCCATATTGTGGATAGCGGTCATTGGACATTAAATTAAAACAGAATATAATTAAACAGCCTCTATCGCTTTATCATACTGCACCTTAATCTCCAAAGGTATCAGCTCTCCAGCCATAACCATTGAAATTACTTTAGGTGCTTTAAAGCCTTTACTTTTATTGGAGTCAGGGTCTTCATCGCCAATCACTAATATGGGCGTTTCCGTGGCTGCACCCCCAACCTTTTTCCAAATTTGCTGAGCAAACGGAATAGCCCAATCTGCCGATTCTTTAAAATAAACCACCGCTAACTTACTCTTTGTAATTTGCTGACTGCTCAGCTCAGCATAGTCGGTGTCACTATCTTGTTCGATAGCTAATTTTTCAATATTCGTAACATCACTTAGCATATCGGTAATTTCTTCTGCAGTGAGGTCATCCACCAAATTGCTGATAAAAAATATCTCAGTATTGTTGAGCTGCAATTGTGGTTTTTCGGTTACTTCTAACATACTTCTGAGATCATCGGCCAATTGAATTGATGAAGGCGAATTCGTATAAGTCATGTTGGCCTCGATGTTATTTTGCAAATCATTGATGAACTCGAGTTGCTTAACATCAGTAATGGTTTTACCAGTTTCGGGATGCCATACAAAAATGCGAAAATTTTGTGCTGACTGTAAATAATTCCTTGACAACTGATATTGATACTGGGCCAAACTGATGCCGCCTTCGCCCGAAAGAATTTTTCCATACTCGGCACCTATCAAATGTATTGATGACTGAGATTGTGCTATATCGGCTTTAATTTTTTGCTTCAACACAAGCTCATCAGAGTCGGGCTCACCGCTTGGTAAGACTTTAAATCCTGCATTAAAAAGCGTGAACATTAACTCTTCTCTCAGCCCGTCCATATCAGGGGTGGTGTATGCCAAATATATTGTCTTATGCCCGTTCATACTGTTATCTAAATTACAATTGCTGTTACTTGATGCTTGCTAGAAATTAAGTCTTTAAAATCCTACAGTGTTTCTTTTAGCCATCTAAAAAACTCTTTGTGCCAAACTAATGCATTTTGAGGCTTCTGTACCCAATGTCCTTCATCGGGAAAATACAAAAACCTACTTTTAATATTTAGCAATTGAGCCGATCCAAATGCTTGCATGCCTTCGCTCACAGGCACTCTAAAGTCTTTTTCACCATGAATCACCATGATTGGGGTATCCCACTTTTGCACAAAATTATGTGGTGAAAATTTACTGTAAGCATCTTCCAGCTCAGGCTTCCAGTTTGGACCACCTATATCATTGTTAGCAAAAAACATTTCATCGGTTGATGGGTACCAACTTTCTAGATTATATAACCCACAATGCGAAATAAATGTCTTGAATCTTTTGTTATGATTTCCAGCAAGCCAATAAACCGAGTAACCACCATAGCTTGCGCCTACGGCACCTAGTCTGTTCCCGTCAACATATGGTAGGGTTTTGGCATCATCAATGGCACTCAAGTAATCTTTCATGGCCTGTCCTCCCCAATCACCACTGATAGCATCATTCCATTCTTGCCCAAAGCCGGGCAAGCCTCTTCTATTGGGCGCTACCACAACATAACCATTGGCTGCCATTAATGCAAAATTCCATCTAAAACTGTAACTGCAACTTACCATACTTTGTGGACCGCCTTGACAGTACAATAAGGTAGGATATTTTTTAGTTGGATCAAAGTCGGGGGGCAGAATAATCCATACCAACATCTCCTTACCATCGGTTGTTTTTACCATTCGTTTCTCTACGGTGCTTTGTCCAATTTTGGCCAATTCAAATTTGTTGGCAAAGGTTACCTGCACTTCCTTATTTTGAGTTAAACTGTAGTTAAAAATATCTTGAGGGCTGTTCATTGTAGTTTTTAGATAAACTATTGATTTGGCGCCAATGCCCACACTCTTGCAATCATGATCGCCCGAGGTTATTTGAGTAATTTTTTTGGATTTCACAACGAGTTGAAACACCTGATAGGTGCCTTGTGTTGGTGCTGTAAAATAAATACAAGTATCATCGGGGGTCCATGTTATATTGCTGGCACTTTCAGGAAAATTGTCTGTCAAAATTGAAGACTTAGTAGTACCGAAATCAAATAGTACAATGTTTGCTTTATCACTTTCAAAACCAGCTTTTTTCATACTCTCCCATATCAAATATTTTCCGTCATGAGAGAATTTTGGATTCATATCGTATCCCATGTTACCGTTGCTCAAATTAGTGGCCTGCTTGATATCAATATCGTAAAAGTAAATTTCCGTATTGGTGCTCAATGTGAATTCCTTTCCTTTCAACTTCTTACAGGAGTATGCCACCTCTCGACCATTGGCATTTACATCAAAACTTTCCACATCATAAGGTTCATCTTTCATAATGTCTACTGATTTTTCATCGGCAATATAATTCTTTACCTTGGTGTAGAATAAATGGGTATAGGAATAGTCGTCCCAGCTATCCCAATGCCTGTACATTAAATCATCAATCACTCTTGCATTACTTTTTGGCGCTTCAGGATACAAGTCTGAGAGCGACTTATCAATTTTTACATCTGTGGTGTAATAAAGTGTATTTTCATCATTACTTATTTTGAAAGAGTTTACACCTTCTTTAAAAGTAGTTAGTTGGTACTTCTCTTTTGAATTGACTTCCATGGCCCAAACCTGAGTGCTGCCTCCTTCATTTGACAGGTAATATACAAAGGAACCATTCTTGTTAAACTGTGGTGCGAATTCATTAATGTCAGGTGTTTTTGTCAACTGTACCGGCTCAATACCTTCATTACTGGTAAAATTTAGAAAGAGATCCTTATTCCCTTTATTTTTTTCCATTGATGTAGATTCAACAGCATAACACATGGCCACACCATCGGGAGATACAGCAGGTATTCCCACCTTTTTGAAATTCAGCAATTGCTCGACTGACAATGGCTGTTGAGCATATGTGCATAATGAAAGTCCAAGTAATAAACTGACTAATATTTTTTTCATATTAAGATTTATAATGTCGGTTACAATGTTAAGCAATTTATTTCAATAATTTTGGGGAACTATTGACATTTTGAAAGCAAATTCCCCATCATTTAATATTCGAATTAAAACAGAATTGATCAGCAAAAGACAAGCATTTAGCACTTCAATGACTTTGTGAGGTTAATCCATTGTGCAGGTGTTTTTACCCCCATAAACCAATACATTGACTTACAACTGCTTAAGACTATTCTGTATTTTCTTCTGATAAATTTGGGTTAAATAACTATACCGATCACACTTTCAATTTAGTCCAATTACGGCCAAGACTTATTTTACCAGTTTCAGGTTGTATCGGCATTAACCATTGTAGTGTTAAATGCCTATGCCATCTGGAGGGGTTGCAATTAGATATGGAGTATATTGAACTGATTTCAAGAAGCAGGAGAATAGAACTTCAATTTATTGCTTATTTTTATTACAACAACTCATTTGCATTCAACCAACAATTTTGAATATGTTAGAAAGATTACAACCGAATAAAATCAATGATTCTTAAAGGCCTCTTTTAATGATAGCATCTTAATAGCCGTTGCAGCTGCCTCATCACCTTTATTGCCATGCTTACCTCCTGCTCTATCCATGGCCTGCTGCTGATTATCGGGTGTTAAAACACCAAAAATAACGGGTTTATTATACTTGATATTAAGCGCTGTGATGCCATTAGCAACAGCATCACAAATAAAATCAAAATGCCTTGTTTCCCCCTGAATCACACAACCTAAGCATATTACCGCATCAACCTTGTTCGATTCAAGTTGAAGCTGTGCCCCCAAAGTGAGCTCGTAACTGCCAGGTACAAAAGAAACTAAAATATTTTCGGGCAATGCACCGAACTTGATTAAAGTATCAAAGGCACCGTCTTTAAGCGCCATTGTAACCTCATGATTCCATTCAGAAACAACAATGCCAAAGCGCATGGCTTCGGCATTAGGAATTTCACTGATCTGCTGATTATCTGATAAATTTTTCGAAGAAGACGACAATGTATGTTAGTTTTACAATTTTACACACCTGCAAGCATTCTGGCCCTGCTCAAATATCTATCAATATCTCTACCTTCTGAACTATCGTTGTAGTTAGATTTAATTTGCTCGTAAATTTTTACGGCATTTTTGTAATCCTTTTGCTCCTCGTAAGCTACTGCTGCCTTCATTAAATAATATGGTGTAGTAAACTTGTTATCGTTTTGCTTAGCCGCTTTCAAGTAAAAATTAACGGCCTCTTCTTTTTTACCTAACTCTAGGTTGGCATCGCCTATGGCACCAGTGGCAACAGGACCTAATATTTCATCATCGGTATCAAATTCTTTCAACTGATTAATGGCATCCTGAAACTTCCCTTGATTAAGATAGCAGATTCCCAAATAATAGTGAGCTAAATTCGCTGATTTGGTTACTCCATACTCGTCAATGATGTATTTAAATCCTTTGTAGTTTCCGTCTCCGTTAATGGCTTTATTCAATGAATCTTTTTCAAAATATTTTTGAGCCATGAACATAGCCGATCTTGCTTCATCTTCTAGAGGACGCACATACAATCTGTCCCAAGCGAAATAACCACCTATAACTAATACGATAGCACCTAGAATAACTCCTAGACTTTTTCTGTTTTCTTCAATATAACGCTCAGTTTTACTGTATACTTCTTGTACATCAACCAAAACTTCTTTGTTCTCTGCCATGTTGCTTTAAATTTTTAAAAATTCGAGGTGCAAAATTACTTTTTTTTATACATCCTGCAAGTGTTATCTTTTAGACATAAAAAAATTCTGCCAGCTATCATTCTCAACACGCTTATTTTCAATTACTTATATAGTTACTCTGTTGTTTAATTACCGATCATTATGAGTTTTTAGAACTGCTTATTACGACCAACAATTAACTGATTACACTATAATTTAAGGAAATTATTACCATACGTTTGTATTTTTACTATCTTTGCAGCCCTGTCTTAAAATTTGGAGGAGAAAAAGATGAGAAAAGAGCAGTTATTGATTGCATTTTCAGGATTAAACCAAGGTGAGCACCATTTTAATTTTGAGATAGGCAATAAGTTCTTTGAACAAATAGAAAATAGTTTAATTAAAAAAGGAAACGCAAGTGTTGATGTGCACTTTATTAAGATGAGTGCCATGCTTCAATTGCATTTAAGTTTCACGGGAAATGCACAAATTGAGTGTGATAGATGCCTTGGAGAGGTTTTTATTCCGCTTTCCGGAAAAGATGAATTGATTGTAAAATTGGGAGGCGAAGAAATAAACGATAGTTCCAATATCATGACTATTGGAGCTAATGATGCTGAAATCAACATTACGCTTTTTGTGTATGAAATGATTGCTTTGAACCTTCCGTTTAGAAAAATACCTTGTGAAATACTAAACGACCAAAGTGTTTGTGACCAAGAAATGTTGAGTAAATTAAATGAATTGCGTGCCGAAGATCAAACTAATAACAATGAAAACAATCCCCTGTGGGATGGTTTAAATAAATTAAAAAATTTGAATTAACATAATAAATTAAAGTAAAATGCCACATCCTAAACGAAAAATCTCTAAAAGCAGAAGAGATAAAAGAAGAACCCACGACAATGCAGTGCCTAGCACACTATTTGTTGACAAAGCAACAGGTGATGTTTCATTATTTCACCGTGTTAATACCGAAACTGGTATGTATCGCGGAAGAAAGGTAATGAAAGGCACCAAAGAAGAGTAGACTAAGAAGCTATGTTCATTTAAGCGCCCAATCTTAAAATTGTATGGCAAAGTCAAACAAATTAAGAGATTGGGATTTTGCTTTTAAAGCATAGCACAATCACGAAAATAGATTTTTAATAAATTTATTTTACTATCATAAAATGGTAATTAAAATTGGTATCGATGTGATGGGTGGCGACTACGCACCTCTTGCAACTATCGAAGGAGCTAATCTTGCAAAAGAATTCTTCCAAGAAAACGCCTCCGTGGTGCTGATTGGCGATGAAGCCACCATTTTAAATACCCTCAAAAAAATTAATGCCGATCCTAATCGGTTCGAAATTGTGCATGCTCCACAAAACATAGCTATGCACGAACATCCAACTAAGGCGCTTGTTCAAAAACCCGACTCTAGTATTGGTGTTGGTCTGAAATTACTAAAGGAAGATAAAATTCAAGCTTTCAGCAGCGCAGGCAATACCGGTGCTGCATTAGTAGGATCAATGCAAACTATTAGAGCTGTTCAAGGTGTCATCAGGCCTTGTATCACCTCAGTACTTCCTAAAGAAAATGGTGGCATCAGTTTAATTTTAGATGTAGGCACTAATGCCGATTGCAAACCCGATGTACTTTATCAATTTGGCATATTAGGTTCAGTTTATTGTAGTATTTTAACCGGAAATAAAAATCCTAGGGTGGCACTATTAAATATTGGTGAAGAACCTGAGAAAGGCAATCTTGTCTCTCAAAGTGCGCATCAATTGATGAAAGACAGCAAAGATTTCAATTTTGTTGGCAATGTTGAAGGGCGCGATTTATTCAACGAAAAAGCTGATGTGATGGTTTGCGAGGGCTTTACGGGCAATGTAGTTTTAAAAACAGCGGAAGCTTTCTACTCGTTAATTAAACGTAGAGGACGCTCAGATGAGTACTTCGATCGTTTTAACTATGAAATTTATGGAGGCACTCCTATACTAGGTGTAAACGGAACCGTAATGATAGGACACGGGATTTCGAGCCCTGAGGCAATTAAAAACATGCTCATTCACAGCAAGCAGATAGCCGAAGCAAAACTGCATGAAAAAATTAAAGAAGTATTCAGCTAATGACAAAAATAAGAGCCGCAATAACAGCCGTTGGAGGTTACCTACCCGAGTATATTCTCTCCAACAAAGAACTTGAAAAACTCGTAGATACTACTGATGAATGGATTTTAAGCCGTACAGGTATCTCTGAACGAAGAATATTGAAAGGTGCAAACAAGGGCACTTCCGACATGTGTGTAGAAGCTGTTAAAATGCTCTGCCAAAAAAGAGGTATCGATCCTATGGAAATTGATATGCTTATATGTGGCACAGTTACGCCAGATTTTCCTTTTCCTGCCACAGCCAATGTGATTTGTGACAAGTTGGGAGCAAAAAATGCCTGGGGTTATGATGTGTCTGCAGCATGCTCGGGCTTTATGTTTGGCTTGGTAACTGGAAGTAAGTTTATTGAAACAGGCACCCACAAGAAGGTAGTAGTTGTAGGTGGCGATAAAATGTCATCTATCATTGATTATTCAGACCGTGCAACTTGTGTGATTTTTGGCGATGGTGCAGGTGCAGTGTTGCTTGAACCAACTACCGAAGATGTTGGAATTGTAGATGCCATATTAAAAACAGACGGGGCCGGAAGACACTTTCTTCATCAAAAAGCCGGTGGTTCAATGAATCCTGCTTCTCATCAAACAGTTGATGCTAAAGAACACTTTGTTCATCAAGAAGGACAATCGGTATTCAAATTTGCCGTAACCAATATGGCTGATGTTTCGGCAGAAATCATGGAGAGAAATGAGCTAAAATCAGAAGATATTGCATGGCTTGTTCCCCATCAAGCAAACAAACGTATCATTGACGCCACTGCCAACCGTATGGGACTTCCTCCAGAAAAGGTGATGCTTAATATTCAAAAATACGGAAATACCACAGCAGGAACACTTCCACTGTGTTTATTCGATTACGAGAAACAATTGAAAAAGGGAGATAAAATTGTACTTGCCGCCTTTGGTGGTGGTTTTACCTGGGGCGCTGTCTACATTATTTGGGCTTATAATAGTTAAACTTATCCTCAAACCCTCATATTTATTAACAATTGCTTTTAGGGAAACCAATAACTTTATATTTGCATTAACAAATTCTAAACTTTGTAAAAAAATGGAATTAAAAGAAATTCAAGACCTCATCAAGTTTGTAGCAAAATCAGGTGTTTCAGAAGTAGAACTTGAAAACAAAGGTTTTAAAATTGTCATTAAAACAGGTACAGGCCAAGAAAATGTGAGACATGAACAGACTTACATTCCCTCTCCTATGCCTATTGTTCAGCACATGCCTGCTGTTCCGGCTCCCGCTGCTGCTGCACCTACAGCAGAAACGCCAAAAGCTGCCACTCCAGCTGCACCGGCTGCTGTTGATACTGCTAACCTCATCACTATTAAGTCGCCAATGATAGGTACTTTTTATCGCTCTGCAGGTCCTGATAAACCCGCATTTGTAAACGTAGGCGATGAAGTTAAGTCAGGCAAAGTACTGTGTATCATCGAGGCCATGAAACTGTTCAATGAAATTGAGTCAGAGCATGGCGGTACAATCGTAAAAGTATTGGTTGACGATGGTTCCCCTGTGGAGTACGATCAACCGTTGTTTTTGATTCAACCATAGTCGTTTTAACGATTGTTCTCAAACAAATTTCTTAATCTTTGATTGGTAAACTATGTTTAAAAAAATATTAATTGCCAACCGTGGCGAAATTGCATTACGCGTAATTAGAACTTGCCGCGAAATGGGCATCAAAACAGTGGCCGTTTATTCCACTGCAGACAAAGATAGCCTTCATGTAAAGTTTGCCGATGAGGCTGTTTGTATTGGTCCGCCATCGAGCAAGGATTCTTACTTAAAAATTGCGAACATCATAGCTGCTGCTGAAATTACCAATGCCGATGCCATACATCCCGGCTATGGTTTCCTATCTGAAAATGCCAAGTTCAGCAGAATTTGCAAGGAACATGGTATTAAGTTCATTGGCGCCTCACCAGAAATGATTGAAGGAATGGGTGATAAATCATCTGCCAAAGACACCATGATTAAGGCGGGTGTGCCAACTATTCCTGGTTCAGAAGGATTGCTCGAAAATTTAGATCAAGCTAAAAAACTTGCCAAGAAAATAAAGTATCCTGTAATTTTAAAAGCTACTGCAGGTGGTGGTGGAAAAGGTATGCGCATTGTATGGGCTCTTGCTGTTCTTCTTCTCGTCTTTGTTCTTCTTCTTCTTGTTTTTTTTGTTTGTTTTTTTTTTTTTTTTTGTTTTTTTTTTTTTTTGTTGGGAAAAAAGGAGTGAGACTCACTTTTTATTTTTTCATATACCGGATTTATCAAAAGCTGTATAACATAACGTGATTTCGTTTTTTTATATATATCAGATCAC
>JALRAS010000109.1 GCA_023262495.1 Bacteroidia bacterium
AAATACGGTATAATTTCCTGTTCCAAATTGTGTTCCTGAACCAAATGCCAAATTAGCGGTGGGGTTAGCACCGTTGGTAGGATTAGCATCTACCGAAGCACCTTCTTTTGCTAAAATCACTCTGCCAGCACCATTACCATTAGTCCAGTTAAGTGTAAGGGAAGTGTTACCTACTGAAGAAAACGCAATTGCCGAAGCTTGGGTTGTTGGTGCGGTGCAAGCTGCTGGTGTAATCTTCAAGTATACATTATCAAAAAATGCAGTTTGAGTAGCAGTGGTTGAGCCTTGCCAATAGCCGCCAATATAGCGCATTCCCGTAGTGGAGGTATAGGTGTTATTAACAGCAGTTCCCTGACTTACTAATGTGCCGCCAGCTGGATCTGCAAAAGCTGTTGCTCCATCGTTTCTTAGGAATAATTGCCAGGTATTGCTTGCTGAAATATAAGTTATTCTCACGCTAAGGTATTCTGTGCCAAAATCTGTCAAGCCAGTTGTATTGCTTGTAATGATGTTTGTTAGTGTACCTTGAAGTCCGTTGTTGAAACTTACCAGTCGAATTAGATCAGTTGCACCGCTTTGACCCAGAACTACCGCATAACCACTACCTGCTGTTCCCATAGTAGCACTTGTGCCAGCTAAAACAAATGCAGCTCCATATGCACCAACTCCAAATCCAGCGGGGTCTGTCCTAATTTGTCGCATATTAAATTCCCACGTAACAGTGCCTGAATTGCTCGACAATATTGTGTTCCAACCTGCAAGTGCATTAATATCGCGGTGCCCAAAAACCCAACCGTTTGCATTGGCAGTAGCACCGACATCATTTGTTAGTTCCAACTGGTTTGAATTAACACGGGCTCCCCAATCATTCCCTAACCTGGTCACATTCCAATTAGGATATGCTCCAATAGCTCCAGTTGTGGAATAGGTGGCGCTATTATTTGTATTAAAATTATCGTTAAAAAGCGTTGTTTGAGCAGACACTTCAATCCAGTTGGTTAATAAGATAATGAACAAACAGTATAATGCTAGGCTTTGTTTTTTGCCAAAGCACCTCAATGTAATACAAAAGGCAGAGTTCTTTGGGCAGTAAATATTTTTCATGATTGAAAGTAATTTATATTTTAAAGTTCAAATTGGGTGCAATTTCTACGTTGCAAAGCTAAGTTTATGGGCTCGCAAAGTAGTTACCCTAATATTATGATAAAGTTAATCGGCAGAAACTTAACATAGATTTTTTTTATTCTAAGGTGTTTAAATCTTTCAAACATTATAAAACACAATATTCAAACAAGAATTTTTCACAATCCTCTTCTTAAAAATGATTAATTACTTGAAATTTTATTTAATTGAAACTTTCACTTTTTTTAGTTTGATCTCATACCATAAACAAAACATTTTGATTTAAAAAGTCTCTCAACCATTTGCCTGATGCTTTAATAATTCTTTCCTGCGTTTGATGATTACAATGCACCAAGCCAAATTTTGGGAGATAACCTTCTGCCCATTCAAAATTATCAAACAAAGTCCAAACAAAATATCCCTCTACTTTCACCCCTTCTTGTTTTGCTTTGAGCACTTGATGCAGATAATTTTTAAGATAGAGTATTCGGTTTTCATCATCTATTTGCTTATTAATCATCCTGTCGGGAAAGGCAGCGCCATTCTCGGTTACGATAATACTTTTAACCTTATGATACTTTTTAAATTGGTGCAGTATTTTGTAAATTGATGGGGGATAAACTTCCCAATTCATTTGAGTGTATGGCACATTTCTTTTGGAAGCGGGTATTATTGCAGCCTGCATAAATGGCGTAAAAAATGAATACTTTACCACCTCACGTGTGTAATTCTGAATGCCAATAAAATCAAAATCTGCTTGCATCAATTTTTCATCATTCGCTCCAAAACAAGATTCAATTCTCTTCAACCACTTCAAATCTTGTACAGGGTAACCCATGCCAAGTGAGGGTTCTATAAAGAGTCTGTTTAATAATGCATCAACTCTTTGAGCGGCTTTAATATCATTTAAGTTTAAACTATTTGCTTCAATTTGAGAACAAGAAAAAGTGCTGCCAACATTAAGTTTATTATTATATGATTTAAGTATATTGAAACCAATTCCTTGACATAAAGCTGCATGATGAACAGCCTGTAGAAAACTATTGATGCCCCTTTTACCAGGTGCATGAATTCCAAGAAAATAGCCTGCTCCGGTAAAAACCATTGGTTCGTTTAAAACCATCCAGTTAGAAACACGATCCGAAAATTGTTTCACACAAACTTGTGCAAACTCACTAAACCAATGTATTATCTTTCGGTTAGTCCAACCGCCTTTTCTCTCTAAAGCTAAAGGTAAATCCCAATGATAAAGTGTGATCCAAGGTATAATATTGTGTTCTGAGCAAGCATCAATTATTCTATTGTAAAAGTCAATTCCTTTTTGATTAACTTGTCCATATCCATTGGGAAGAATCCGAGACCAAGCAATGGAAAATCGATAATTTTTGATATTTAAGTCACTGATTAATTTAATGTCGGATGAAAATTTGTGATAATAATCACAAGCAATATCACCATGTTGATTATTTCTTATTTTCCTTTTTTTATGGGTAAAATCATCCCAAATAGAAGGACCTTTTCCATCTAAATTATGAGCCCCTTCTATTTGGTATGCTGCTGTGGAAACACCCCAATAAAAGTGTTCCCCAAAATCAGATTTATTCAAACCTTAAAATTGAAATGAATTAAATGCCAAGCAATGATGCTAGTGCGCCAGCACCACTGGATAACAAAGGTAGTTCATAAACTCTGGTTGTGGTTTGTTCGGTTATTAATTGTGAGATGATTTGATTCGTAATATCAGGATAAAAAACCATCGTTTTTTGCTTGTGATTTAACCAATGTTCAATTTCGCTTAAATGTTTTGTTTTTAAATTTTTAATCACTGGAATTCCTAATTCTTTTAAAGCGGCAGCATTACACTGCTGTTCATATTGACCTTTCATGGGCACAACCATTAACTTTTTTTGCATATGCAGTGCTTCTGCCGGGGTCTCAAAACCTGCACCACAGAGCACACCTGCACTTCTAGCCATACTTTTTATAAACGATTCATTTTGTATTGGAAAAACATAAACATTTTTTTCTGAATAAAATGTTTTGCTATGTTTACTAAACACATGCCATTCAATATCTTTAAATGTTCTGAGCTTTTTAATTAATAGCTTATCGCTATAGGCAGGCAGATATACGGTATAATGTTCTTTATTTTTAATCTCAGCTTGTCTAACCTGTTGTCTGATTACCGGTGTAAAAATATCTTTATTGAATTGCTTAAAATGAAATCCGTAACCACTGCTCACAGGGGCATAATTTTGTAGCACCCATTTTCCAATAGGGTTAAATTTTTTAGGTTTAGGACTGCCCTTAGCTATAACAGCATATTGATGACTTAAACCAATACATGGAATTTTTTTTAAATAACAAGCCCAAGCACTCACAGGTTCAAAATCATTAATTACTAAATCATAATTTTCTACTGGCATTGATTTAATATCTTTATTTAATTGTTTGATATTGCTTTTTTTGAGCGTGTTATACATATCAATGCCACCTTTTTTACCAAAAATAAAACTCAGCCCTTCAAGTCTGTAATCTACCTTATAGGGTAATTTTAAATCCACCTGAATTCCGCTAAGCAAAGTAGTTACTTCGCCATATTGCTGCAAAGCAGGAATGATGTCCATGGCCCTGCTTAAATGACCGTTTCCTGTGCCTTGTATTGCGTATAGAATCTTCATAGTTTTGTCAATTAAATTTTATAAGTCCTTTTAATTTTACACTATTTACCATTCATTCTAAATTCCATCATAAGATTTTCGAATAATTCGCTTTGGCTTAAATAGGCATAATTATTTTTGTGAACAACCCATGTTTTGGCAATTAAGTCATCATGGTATTTATATATCTTCCATTCTCTGTCATGGTATTCGAGGGCACTTAAATTTTCAATCCAATCGCCTGAGTTTAAATATTCAATTTTCCCCTGTTTATTTTCAATGGTTCTTATTTCTGGCTGATGTATATGTCCACAAACTACATAATGATAATCGTTATCAATACCAATATCAGCAGCTGTTTCTTCAAAATTATCTATAAATTTTACAGCACTTTTTACACTATTTTTTATTTTTTTTGATAAAGAAATTTTTCCTCTTCCTAATTTTTGAGAAAAGTAATTTACAAAACTATTGATGAGAATAAGAGCATCATATCCTACAGCTCCTAATTTAGTTAACCATTTACTATGTTGCATAGTTACATCAAAAACATCGCCATGAAAAATCCATGCTTTTCTCCCGTCTAAATTAAGCACAACTTTATTTACAATTTTAAATGATCCCATTCTAAAACCAACAAATTTTCTGAGCATTTCATCATGGTTTCCGGTAACGTAGTACACTTTAACACCTTTGCCAATTAAACCAGTAATGTGCTTAATTACCTGCATATGTTCTTGTGGCCAATAGCGCTTGCTAAATTGCCAGATATCAATAATATCTCCATTTAGAATTAATGTTTTTGGCTTTATACTTTTGAGGTATTGCAAAAGCTCCTTAGCATGACAGCCATAAGTACCTAAATGCACATCAGAAATTACCACTAAATCAACTTTACGTTTTTTAGTTTTCATTTGAATTAAAAATATATTTACTACTAATACTTAATTTTTGGAGGTGGTAATACAACCTTAACTTTAGGTAGAGAAGGTAAAAGAGAAAGTTGCTTGTTAATGAGGCAATTACTGCCATTGCATTTAGTTTTTGCAAAATTAAACTGACTATATTAACTAAAAGTATATTTGGTATTACTATTTCTAAAATTATTACACCCTAGGTATGGCAATTGCAATAAAGAAAAATTGAAAATATCATACAGACATGCTGATCAGTGCACTTTGTATGGTTTTCGTTTAAGTATTAACATTGAATTAAATTTAATATTTCGGTAATCTTATCTTCAACTGTTTGAAAGACGCTGTTACTATCGTTGCGATAGTCTATAAATGACATAAAAAATTTATATTTCAAACAGATGCTCCGTAAAAGCGAAGCTATGCTTCGTTTTCCTTTAATATTCATAACAATCATGTAGAAGCTGGCTTTGTAAATGAACCATAAGCGTAGCGATTGAGTGACGCAAATCCGAATTTCGAAGTTAAACTTGCTGCACTATGAAGCCGAGCAAAGCTCTAACAATTAATAAACACGAAGTACAACTTCGCGTTTAATGGTATGAAAGCCGAGCAAAGCTCTAACAATTAATAAACACGAAGTACAACTTCGCGTTTACGGGGAAGCTTTTGTATGCGCAAGGGACAGGAGCGGCATCCTCTAGGCCCGCGGGCCTAGAGATACAGCGGATGGCCCGACCCTTCCATTTTTTTTCGTGATGCCTAAAAGAGAATGACAATCGTTGATAAAAAATGGAAGGGATGCGCCCAACATCAATGATGTTTTATGATATACTTGGACCTAAGATTTATCCTTGTTTCAAAATTGGGTATAACAGGTTGGCTGAAATTTGCAATTGACTAATGATCTGTAGCTATTGGGTTTCGGAATACAAACTCTTGCTCAAAAACATCGAGCACTATGTTTGCATCTTTCGAAATTTTGCCGGACAGGATTTGTTTCGAAAGTTCATTCAGTACTTTCTTTTGCATCACTCTTTTTACCGGACGAGCGCCAAATTGAGGATCGAAACCTAGTTGTGCCAACCATTCAATAGCTTCGGGAGTGGCACTTAAATGTATATCGCTTTCGCTTAATTGATGGGCTATATGATCAAATTGTATTTTTACAATTTTATTTACATCATCACGATTGAGTGGGGTAAACATGATGGTTTCATCTATGCGATTAAGGAATTCAGGTCGGATTGTTTTTTTCAATAATTCAAATACTTCGAGTTTAGTTTTTGCCATGATTTTATCGTAACTTTCACCATGCACCTCGGCTATGTTTTCAAAGTTTTCTTGAATAAGCTGCGAGCCCATATTAGAAGTCATAATGATGATGGTATTTTTAAAGTTGACCACCCGCCCTTTATTATCGGTGAGGCGACCGTCATCAAGCACTTGCAATAAAATATTAAATACATCAGGATGCGCTTTCTCTATTTCATCGAGCAAAACTACGCTGTAAGGTTTTCTTCGAACCGCTTCTGTCAACTGTCCGCCTTCTTCATAGCCAACGTAGCCCGGAGGCGCTCCAACAAGGCGGCTTACAGCATGTCGCTCTTGGTATTCGCTCATATCAATTCTGGTCATGCTGTTTTCATTGTTGAACAAAAATTCTGCTAACGCTTTTGCCAACTCAGTTTTTCCTACCCCTGTTGTGCCTAAAAATATAAATGATCCTATTGGTCTTTTGCTATCTTGAAGCCCGGCTCTGCTTCTTCTAACCGCATCACTGATGGCCTCAATAGCTTCTTGCTGCCCCACCACACGCTTGTGTAGTTCTTCCTCGAGGTGTAATAGTTTTTCGCGCTCTCCCTGTAACATACGAGCTACGGGAATGCCTGTCCATCCTGCAATTACGCCTGCAATATCTTCGCTGTCTACTTCTTCTTTTATCAGTTGCGAGCCGTTGGTTTGCATGTCGCCCAGCTTGCTTTCAAATGTTTTTAATTGTTGTGTGGCTTCTTGAATTTTGCCGTATCTGATTTCTGCGACCTTGCCATAATCGCCCGATCTCTCTGCTTGTTCGGCTTCAAACTTTAAATGTTCGATTTGTTCTTTCGCTTTTTGAATGCCTTCAACCACTTCTTTTTCGCCCTGCCATTTTGCTCTGAGATTTGCACGCTCGTCAGATAGTTCTGCAATTTCTCGGTTTAGGTCTTCTAGTTTTTTCGTGTCATTTTCTCTTTTGATGGCTTCTCTTTCAATTTCCAATTGTCGAATTTTTCTTTCGAGCACATCAAGTTCAATTGGCATAGAGTTCATTTGCATTCTTAATTTTGATGCTGCCTCATCCATGAGGTCAATGGCCTTATCAGGCAGAAAGCGATCGTTGATGTAACGTTGCGATAATTCTACTGCTGATATAATTGCTTCATCCTTGATCCTCACTTTATGATGTGCTTCGTATTTTTCTTTGATACCTCTGAGAATAGAGATGGCATCTTCCGCTGAAGGTTCATCAACCATTACTTTTTGAAATCTTCTTTCAAGTGCTTTATCTTTCTCGAAGTACTTCTGAAATTCATTGAGTGTTGTGGCACCAATAGCTCTCAGTTCACCGCGTGCAAGTGCAGGTTTCAATATGTTTGCGGCATCCATGGCACCTTCGCCACCACCTGCACCCACAAGTGTATGTATTTCATCAATAAACAATACAATTTCACCCTCTGCTGAAATTACTTCTTTAACCACTGATTTGAGGCGTTCTTCAAATTCTCCTTTATATTTTGCTCCGGCAACAAGTGCACCCATATCGAGTGAAAAAATTTGCTTGCTTTTTAAATTATCGGGCACATCTCCGTTGATGATTCTATGCGCCAAACCTTCGGCTATAGCTGTTTTACCCACACCGGGTTCGCCAACAAGAATGGGATTGTTTTTTGTTCTTCTTGAAAGAATTTGGAGCACGCGTCTAATTTCTTCATCTCGACCAATTACCGGATCGAGTCTTCCTTTTTTAGCTTGATCATTGAGATTGATTGCGTACTTGTTGAGTGCGTTGTATGTTTCTTCGGCAGTTTGACTGGTAACTTTTGATCCTTTGCGCAATTCGGTGATAGCCGCTTTTAAATCCTTTTCGGTAACACCATTATCTTTCATGAGTTGCGAGATGGTGTCCTTTGAAGCAAGAATCCCCAGTAAAAGATGTTCTATTGATACAAATTCATCGCCAAATTCTTTGAGGTAGCCCGATGCTTTGGCAACGGCCTGATTGGCAGCATTGGAAAGATATGGCTGACCTCCCGAAACTTTGGGATAGCTCTCAACAATTTTGTCGAGCGCTTTTTCAAACATACTTGTATTGACATTTAATTTTTTTAGAATAAATGGTGTTACATTTTCATCAACCGATAAAATGCCTTTGAGCAAGTGTCCGTTTTCAATGGCCTGCTGCGCATTGATGGTGGCTATTTGAATAGCTTGTTGAACCGCTTCTTGAGATTTGATGGTGAAATTATTTAAGTTCATTTTATTTTATGTTTATTTTTCAATAGTTGCTCAATTTTCTTTCCACTTGTGTTGATGATTTAAATACATGTAAAATTGTCGGGTTTAATACTAAAACTATGCTATTTTGTCCCTTATTTTTACGAATTACTGAAAATATTGCAGGGTTTATGGGTGCCCAAACTCAAACTGATTCATCACACACTTTCAAAACACTACAGCAGCTACAAAAAATTGTATTATAGCGTGCCGATAAAATGGCCGCTAGGGTTTAACTCGGCATTTAACAATTTGGTCTTATTATGATGCCAGCCTGTTAACAGCATCAAGATAAGGCTGATGGACAATTTACAATCCTAATTTTGAATCATTCAAAAGTAAAGTTGATCCATAAAAATAACCGGCTGCTAAATTTTTGGGATTAATTTTTTACATTGCACAATCTTCCTATGTATAAGTCGATAAAATATTTACGATATTTTCACTTTGCGCTCATGCTTTTTGTTGTGTGTAACGTGTTTGCGCAGCAAGTTGATGAGGAGAAAAGCCCTTTAAATTTTAAATTCAAAAATTTTGGGCCACGGGAGGGTTTGCCTTTAAGTGAAGCCAATTGCGTGTTACAAGATCGTTTTGGACTGATGTGGGTGGGCACCTCTGATGGCTTGTTTCGTTTTGATGGTCAACGATTTCAGGCCTTTAAGTTTAACCCGGAGGATAGCAGCAGCATATCAGGTAACCTAATTAATTGTTTGTTAGAGGACAAAGAGGGTAACATTTGGGTTGGAACTGATAATGGTGGCTTGTGTGTATTTAAGAGAAAGTCGAAAAAGTATACCAGAATACCCAAGTTGTTTTGGAAGAATGAAATGTACAAGTTGCAATCAATTAGCAGCTTGTTGCAGGATAGCAATGGTAATATATGGTTTTCAAATTCTCAGTTTCAATATTTTATTCTCGATTATAAAACCTTAGATATACATCCGTTGAAGTATGATTTAATGGAGCTTTTACCCAATTATTATAGGGTTACCAACATGTTTGAGGATAAAAATAAAACAGTTTGGTTTGCCACACAATTCGGTTTATTTTACACCATGTCCAATTATAAAAAAGCTAATGGTACTTTATTGGTGAGTAAAATTTTTAAGAAAATTCCGGAGTTTAGGTTTCAAAATTTAGAACCCAACCGCATCAGCAGCGACTCTATTTACTTAATAACCACTGACGGTTTATTTTTAAGTTATAACATCAATAACGGTCAATACAAGGAGGAATTTAAGG
>JALRAS010000010.1:0-30426 GCA_023262495.1 Bacteroidia bacterium
GTCTTCAGCCATTTTTTTTATTTCGCTTTTACGGTAGTTGCCAAGCGGAAATTTGGTGCGTTTCAGATTTTCTTGTTTGAGCCCCCATAGCACATAGCTTTGGTCTTTATTGTCATCCAACCCTTTTGATATCACATATCGATTATTTTCTTGTCTGATTTTAGCATAGTGACCAGTTGCAATAAATTCACAATCCAATTGATCGGCACGCTTTAATAGCGCTTCCCATTTAATATGGGTATTACATAATACACAAGGATTAGGTGTTCTGCCGGCAAGATATTCATCTACGAAATTATCAATGATATGATTCCCAAACTCACTCCTTATATCTAGTATATAATGAGGAAAACCTGCATTTACCGCGAGCAGGCGTGCATCATTTATGGAGTCGAGACTACAACATCCTGTTTCCTTTTTGCTACTGCCACTACTTTCATAGTCCCATGTTTTCATGGTAATTCCAATTACTTCATAACCTTCTTCGTGAAGCATCAAAGCGGCAATAGAACTATCTATTCCACCACTCATAGCCACCAATATTTTTCCTTTTTTGCTCACTTTATTTTTTATTTAACAGCACACCTTTGCTGTAGTTTTCTTTCTTCTCTATTTTTCCTTCGGGAGAATAGTAAATTATTAATCCATCGAGTTGATCTTCAAAGTAATTGCCTTCCATTTTTACTTGTGTTCCGGTGAGCACTCTTTCTACGTCATCAGTGTTATCTCCAGCTTTTGGTATAAGTTTGTATTGACCTTTATTATAATACTCCTTGAAAGGTCCGTGTTTTTTTGAGTTTTTGTAGCTAATCTGCAATTTAGGAATGCCGTTAGGATACTCTTCATCAAAGGTACCGTTATAGTATTTAGGATTAATTCTTTCCCCTTTTTTAACGGTTTCCTTGAATGTAGGAAATCCTTTTTCATCATAATAAAACCAATCGCCCACCTGAGCGCCATTCGAATAGGATCCGTAGGCGCTTTTCTCACCGGTATCATGGTACCTTGTTACTTTACCTTCATATTTGCCGTTTTTAAGCACACCTTCTTCTTTTTTCTTCTCATTTTCGTAATACTGCGTACTCAACCCGTCTTTAATATCATTTAACCATTCACTTTCCTCACATTTCTTGCCGCTTGGGTAAAAAACTAATGATTTTCCGTTTCTTTTATTGTCCTTATAATTTTCTGTTGATGTTAACCGGCCTTTATCATCAAAAAAATTCCAAACAGAATCTTTTTTCTCATTGATATAATTTCCTTTTGCTTTAACGATGCCTGATTCATAATATAAGACAGTGCGGGCCAGTGTTCCTTTCACACTGTAATCAGTTTCAGCTTTTTTCTTTCCATTAGGAAAATAGTAAATAAAGTGCCCTGTTGGTTTGTTGTCTGCAAATGTACCCTCATATTTCAACTCCCCCATTTCATTGGTTTTTTTCCAATATCCTTGCTTCATTCCCTTGCTGTCGGTATAATTCAAGCGGTCTTGATCTTGAGCCATGCTGAGAGCAAACGAAATAATTACAAAAGTAATGCTGAGGTTATATCTCATTGTAAAATGCATATGCAAAAATACCAACTTAATTCATATCATAAGCTAAATATAATAAAATGTATGCCAAAAAAAATCTGCGCTAATAAATATTCAAATGATAGCTAATTTAACTTGTTGGGTTATCGAAACACCTAATTTTAAAAATCTATTAGGTGTATTTACCAACATAATACTCAAAACAGACTAACAAGTAAAAATATCCTTTCCATAGAATAGTAAATTCCCGAAATAATAATGATATTTGCGAGTCAACAAAATTATCTTAACATGAAGCTTAAGCATTTAATCACTTTATCAGCCTTAATATTTTTTTCGTTTACGATTAGCCATGCTCAATTATTGCTCAATGAAGTAAAGGTTAATCCTCCGGGAAATGACAATCCTTTTGAGTTTATTGAACTGAAGGGTACACCGGGTAGTTTAATCACTAATACCTATTTAGTTATTTTAGAAGGTGATTCGGGCAGTGCAGGGAATGCTGATTTGGTTATCAGGCTCAACAATATTACTCTTGGAAGCAACGGGCTTTATTTCATTGGAACTTCTTTAGGATACACCATTAATAGCCCAACGATCATGCGCGACACGCTAATTTTTGGTATACCAGGAGGAATCATTGAAAATGGAAGTAGCACCTTTATGCTAGTTTTTAGTACAACGCCTATTGTATATGGTTTAGATTATGATATCAATAATGATGGGAATCCTGAATTTCCTCAGGGGGCCTCGGTGCTAGATTCTTTTGGTTGGATTTCTGCGGGAGTTACCGATGCAGTGCTATACTCTTCAGCGGTTTTAACACAAAGTTCAGGTACACCTGATGCCGCAGTTAGATTTTATGGTAATAGTACAGCCAATTCTGCCGCTGCATGGTACTGTGGCGATTTAGTAGGTACCGGTGTGAGCTCAACTTTTGACGCATTAGAGGTAAGTTTTAATTTTCCTACCGGTGGTGCTTTAAGTCCCGGTGATCATAATCTGCCTAATACACTTGGGATTAACAAATTAAATAGCAAGAGAATTGTGCTAAGTCCAAATCCGGCTGCTGATAGAATCAACCTAAATGGTATTACATTCTCTCATAACTTGCCGTTTCAAATTTTTGATATGACCGGAAGGTTGCAGCTCGAAGGGCAAATTACCCAAGGTCGAGGAGAGATTGACGTAAAGGAGTTGAGAAACGGAGTATACATACTAAGAATTGTTGAACAAGGCGAAGTATATTGTTCAAAATTTGAGGTTCATCAGTAAAAACAAGTAAAATCATTATGGCAAACATTATCAGTAACAACAATTCCGTATTCAATCATTTTTTGGCCGAAATCAGAGATCTTTCGGTGCAGCAAGATAGTATGCGATTTAGAAGGAATATGGAGCGTATAGGTGAGGTTATTGCCTATGAACTTAGTAAGCATTTGAATTACGCAACTTCATCGGTTACCACACCGCTTGGCGAAGCAGAGGTAGGTCTTGTTGCCGATCAACTTGTGATTGGAACTATTTTGCGCGCAGGCCTGCCACTTCATCAAGGTGTATTAAACTATTTTGATAAGGCGCAAAATGCTTTTGTTTCTGCCTATCGCAAGCATCATAAAGATAATACCTTTGAAATTGCAGTGGAGTATTTGTCAAGTCCTGACCTAGATGGAAAGGTGCTAATACTTACTGATCCTATGTTGGCCACCGGCTCCTCGATGGTACTGGCTTTTAAAGCATTATTAAAGAAAGGCGCACCCAAGCATGTTCACATTGTTTCGGCCATTGCAAGCCGCGAGGGATTGGCCTATGTAGAGAAAAATATGCCCGAAAATACTACTGTATGGGTTGGAGCCGTTGACGATGAATTAACTGTTCAGTCTTATATTGTACCGGGTTTAGGTGATGCGGGCGATCTTGCCTACGGAGTAAAATCATAACTTTCTTGGGTGTTGCATTTTTTAAAATATTAGGTATAGCCCTAGGTTGTGCCTTGAAACCTGTTGTTGTAATCCCCGCATCTGTTGCGGGTGGGGCAGAATTTTATCAGACTATTTTAGGCGGAATTATTGGAGGATGTAGTGGAATAACCATTTACTTATACGGTTTGGATTACTTAATTGAAACATTCAGAACTTATTTTCGTGTGAAAAGGCATCATCAATCTGATACATTGCCTGTAAAGAAAAAGCAAGTATTTACTAAAAGAAACCGTATGATTGTTATGATGATGCAGAAATATGGATTAAATGGTATTGCTATTATAACACCGCTTTTATCACTGCCATTGGGAGTAATCATTGCAAGTAGAATCAATGATAAATTCATCAATGACAGAAGGAAAGTACATATTTACTTATGTGTATCAATGGTTATCTGGACATTTGTGATAACAGGCGTTTGTTACCTTTTTTAATGATCTATCTTTTTAAGATAATTTTTTGACTTACAACCGGGGCATTCAGCAGTTTTCTGATATCTAGTTTGCAAACATAAAGTCCAACAAAATGGCAAAGATTATAGCTTAGAACATAAAGAAGAGAAGTTATTTTCAAACGATTTATCCCAAATTCCGTTTAGGAAAATGCGGAATTGCTAAAGCAGCTGAATACTCAAGAAATAATTGTTTTAAATACATCGAGCGCTTGCGTAAGGTTGCTCACTCGATCAAAAATCATGGTTAACTTATTGCCAGGTGTTTCTTTCAAACGCGCAGTTTGAGGATGTTTTTTCATAAAGTCTATGACCCTATGAAAAGCAGCACTTTCATAAAAAGGACTGTCTTGTTTGGCGATAAAATAGCCCACCATTTTGTTATTTTTCAATACAATTTTTTCGAACCCAATTTCAATAGCAGCCCATCTTAGTCTGATGGCATGCAACAACTCCTTGGCTTGTATTGGTAAGGGGCCAAACCTGTCGATTAAATTTTTCTCATATACTTGCAGCTGCTCCTCAGTTTCCATGTCATCTAACTCCTTGTATAAGCACATGCGTTCAGTAATGTTGCTGATATAATCGTCAGGAAATAGGATTTCCATATCGGTATCAATTTGGCAATCTTTAATAAAATTACTCCCGCTCACACCCGCTTTGCGCATCATCTGATGGGCACTATCGCTGTCTTCATAAAGATCTTTAAATTCTGTTTCCTTCAACTCACTGATTGCTTCATTCAAAATTTTCATATACATCTCAAAACCAATCTCAGCAATAAAGCCACTTTGCTCGCCACCAAGCAGGTTACCTGCACCTCTGATATCCAAATCGCGCAGTGCAATATTGAACCCCGAACCTAAATCGGCAAATTCTTCAATGGCCTTTAATCGCTTGCGCGCTTCGTTAGTGAGCACGCTTGCCGGAGGTGCCAATAAATAACAAAATGCTTTTTTATTACTACGTCCAACGCGGCCACGCATTTGATGCAAATCACTTAACCCAAACAAATTGGCATTGTTGATAATAATTGTATTGGCATTGCTGATATCCAAACCTGCTTCAATAATGGTGGTAGCCACAAGCACATCATAATATCCATCCACAAAATCCATCATGGATTGCTCCAGTTTATCACCTTCCATTTGACCGTGAGCTACAACAACACGCGCATCGGGGCAGAGGCGCTGAATCATTCCTGCAACCTCTTGTATATTTTGTACCCTGTTATGCACGAAAAAAACTTGTCCACCTCTCGATATTTCATAGGCAATGGCATCACGAATAATCTCTTCGTTAAAGGTATGCAACTCAGTTTGCACCGGATAACGGTTGGGCGGAGGAGTTACAATTACCGATAAATCTCTTGCTCCCATCATACTAAACTGTAATGTACGAGGGATAGGTGTAGCAGTAAGCGTAAGTGTATCGATATTTGTTTTGATTGTTTTTAGTTTATCTTTCACCGCTACACCAAACTTCTGCTCTTCATCAATGATCATCAATCCTAAATCTTTAAACTTAACATCTTTGCCCACTATACGATGTGTGCCTATTAAAATATCCACTTTGCCTTCCTCCACCTTTTTTAGTGTTTCCTTTTGTTCCTTGGGACTTCTGAAACGATTGATATAATCCACATTACAAGGAAAATCTTTGAGTCGTTCCCTGAAGGTTTTATAATGCTGCAAGGCAAGAATTGTGGTGGGCACCAAAATCACCACCTGCTTACTGTCGCAAACCGCCTTAAAAGCGGCTCTGATGGCAATTTCTGTTTTCCCAAAACCTACATCCCCGCATATCAATCTATCCATAGGATAAGGTGCCTCCATATCTTTTTTAACTGCTGCCGTAGATTTCACCTGATCGGGTGTATCTTCATAAATAAAAGATGCCTCTAATTCGGTTTGCAAATAGTTATCATGACTGAACTCAAAACCTTTTTGCGCCTTTCTTTTGGCATACAGTTTAATCAAATCATAGGCAATAGCTTTTACTTTTGTTTTGGTCTTTTGTTTGAGTACATTCCATGCGTTGCTACCAAGTTTGTTGAGCTTAGGCAAAGTGCCTTCTTGCCCACTATATTTGGCAATTCGGTGCAGCGATTGTATACTCACATATAAAATATCATTATCGCGATATACCAATCGAATGGCTTCCTGCTGCTTTCCGTTTACATCAATTTTCTCGAGTCCGGCAAATCTTCCAATACCGTGATCGATATGCGTTACAAAGTCGCCCGGATTTAGCGAACGCAACTCTTTTAAGGTGAGTGCCTCACTCTTATTTTTAAACTGATCTTTAAGTTTATAACGATGATAGCGATTAAAAATTTGATGATCGGTGTAACATGCAATCTTTAAATCGTGATCAATAAATCCTTCACTCAAGGAAAGAAAAACAGGCGTTACCTCATCGGGCGAAAACTTTTTTCCCTGCGCTGCAGTTACATCCTCTAAAATACTTAACAAGCGCTCGGTTTGTTTAGGGGTGTCGGCAAAAAGTAAGTTTTTAATTTTTTGCTCAACATTATTTTTAAGGTTGCTGATGAGCAGCTCAAAATTTTTATTGAAGCTAGGTTGAGGCGAGAACTGAAATTCAAAAATACGATCAAATTGTGTGGCACTTTGATTCCCAAATGATATACTTCTGAATCGCTGAACAGACTCTAAAAACGCATTGCTGTTGATGAATAATTCCTCAGGAGGCAGCTGCTTAATGATGCCTTGCTCGGCTTTCTCATGCATTTTTTCGGCAGCATCGTACGACTTCTGTAATAAATCAGCAGCATGAATTAAATTGTTTGTCCAAATTAATGTATCGGCACTAATGAAATCTAAAAAAGATGAACGACTTTCAATCAACAGTTTTTCGCTGATGTTGGGAATGATATTAATAAAATCGTAGTACGCTACCGATAATTGCGTGGCAGTATCAAATGTTCTGATGCTTTCAATTTCATCATCAAAAAACTCGATGCGATAAGGATAATCGTTACTGAATGAAAATACATCGATGATGCCACCTCTCACACTAAACTCTCCGGGTTGCACAACAAAGTCAACACGTTCAAAAGCATACTCCTCTAAAAAGGAAAACATAAATTCAAGATTTACCTTTTCCTTTTTTCTGAGGTGAAAGGTATTTTCAGTTAAATGTTTTTTGGTAACAACCTTTTCAAACAACGCACCAGGATAGGTAACAATAATAATAGTTTCGCGAGGAGTAGTTAAATGATTGAGTACCTCTGAGCGGAATAACACATTGGCATTATCAATCGTTTCCGGTTCGTACGGCTTTTTGTAGCTCATCGGAAAAAACAACACTTTATCCTTACCAATGATGTTTTCTAAATCGTTAAATAAATAAGCTGCTTGTTCTTTATCGGTAGTGATAAATAGGTGGGTCCCCTTGAGTGTTTGAACAACTGCTTGTCCAACGAGGGCAATAGCACTGCCCGACATTCCTTTGAGGGAAATTTGACAGGTGCTGCTTCGACCTAAATAATCAGTCAATTCGGCAATCCGTGTGCTGTTTTGATAGGTTTTTTTTAATGATTCAATATCCATGCTCCTCTAAGCAAACGAAATGCTTTTTTGTTCAAAGGTGCAAAAGTAACAATCATTTTCAAACACTCATTTATCTATTTCCTTCATGATAAATTAGGTATTTGGCACACCATTTTATATTTACAGCATCAAACTTGCCACGTTTGCCAATTCGGAGCGTTCGCCTTTTTCTAAGGTCATGTGTGCGTAAAGTGGATGATTTTTCATTTTATCAATCAAATAGGAGAGCCCGTTGCTGTGCGTGTCAAGATAAGGTGTATCAATTTGGAAAATATCTCCTGTGAAAATAATTTTCGTGTTTTCACCTGCCCGAGTGATGATGGTTTTAACTTCATGTGGCGTTAAATTTTGCGCCTCATCAATAATAAATATAATATTACTTAAGCTTCTGCCACGAATGTAGGCCAAAGGTGTGATATGCAATTTTTCCTTGTCTACCATCTCTCTTATTTTTTGATACTCCTTATCGGTTTCTTTAAATTGATTTTGAATCAGCTTTAAATTATCCCACAAGGGCTCCATGTAAGGGTTTATTTTTGCTTTGATATCGCCCGGTAAAAAACCGATATCCTTATTGCTCAATGGTACAATTGGTCGAGCCAGGTATATTTGATGAAAATTCTGCTTTTGTGCCATTGCACCTGCTAAAGCCAACAATGTTTTTCCAGTTCCTGCAATTCCTTGAATGGTAACCAACAATACCTTAGGATTCATCACCGCATGCAAGGCAAATGTTTGTTCAACATTGCGTGGTTTAATGCCATAAGCATTCTCTTTGTTGATGCGCTCGAGTTGTTTGGTTTCATCATTGTAAGAAACAAGTGCCGAGGCATCACCATTTTTTAAAATGTAAAAATGATTGGCTATGGCAGACTTTAGCTTTAAATCTTTTAAAGAGCAATATCCTTGTGTGTAAATTTTAGTGATGACACTTTGCGGAACATTGAGTGTTGTATTGCCTTTATACAACTGATCAATATCTTTTACCTTGCCCGTTTCATAATCCTCTGCCTTGATATTCAGCGAGCGTGCTTTCAAACGTAAATTAATATCTTTTGTAACCAATACAACGGTGCAATCAGGTCGCTCCTCGGCCAGTTGCATGGTAGCATTCAAAATATTATGATCCGCTTTTTTCTCACCAAAGATATGGTTGGCATCCGTTTTGCTTTTCTCATTCATCTGCACTTTGAACTTCCCCTTTGTGGGACCGTTGATTGGAAGCCAATCTTGCAAAGAATTACTTTGAGATAATTCATCAAGCATTCGAATAAACTCTCGTGCTTCAAAGTTGATGACATCGTTGCCCTTTTTGAAGCGGTCTACCTCTTCAAGTACAGTAATTGGAATTGCCACATCATGTTCTGCAAAATTTTTAATCGACCTGTGATCAAATAACAACACGGAGGTGTCGAGCACAAACACTTTTTTCTCTTTCTTTTTAGCCATTGCCATAGATTTTAAATGGTTGGTAGTTTTCATTCGTTGAAACAACATAAACATAGCCAATTCACTTCATTTAAAACAATGAAAATGAATTAGTTTTAAACATAATTATTCACTTACAATAAAAATTCAGTTGATGATTTTAACGTAAAAATTACATTAATTAATGATTAAATCCGAATTACGCATTAGAAAAAACGTAATCGCTGAAACAGCTGTAATTCAATACATCGGTTCAATGGATTGAAAACACCTGCTAAGCGGGATTGCCCTCATGTAATCACTAGTGCGTTACATGCGTAACTTCGACTGATTAATTCGGGTTAAAAGAGGACAAAGACTTTCAATTGAATGATGCGAAAAATAGTATTGGAACTAGAAATCGAATAATTCATAGCTACGACAGCACTTCGGATGAAGTTATTTAGACTATTGTAAGCAGAGAATTATCGGACTTGAAAAAGCAAGTAGATGATTTATTACATGAAGCATAGTGTGTTTGTACTGTTTATGACATCTCATAACACCAAATAGCTTATTTATAATTCTAAAGGAAATTTAATTAGCATTTTAAATACAAATTTTATACCGATGTGAAATAGGTAATGGTCTAAATTTGTGGTACTACATTTGTGCCAAAATGCTTTCCGATTGGCATTTATTAGTGTAAGATTTTAAATTATACCAATCACATTGTTATTAATTCTTGTAGATATTAATCAAATTCAAATTGTTTTCTGACTTTTTAATATCGCTGATGAGATTGCGTATACTTTCTTTTTGGCTAACGGACACTTTGTATTGTGCAGTTTTGTCGGCCTTATCCTTGAAATCTTTTTCACGTTGTTCATATAAATCGGCAAGCTGTGTCATCTTGTTGATGGCGTTTAACTTGATGAACCAAAAGTTATTGTTGCGCGCTTCTCTCTCGAGCAATTTCACACCGGTGTTGATGACCTCATCACCTCTGCCCATTAAAAATTTTCCGTACAGTTCAATAAAATCATATTTTGAAAACCCTGATATGCGATTGAGGTTTCTCACAAAGAACTCGCTCTCCTTATCTGAACCTAACTCTGAAAAAATATCAGCGATAACCGTAACCATTTCATTGTTGGTTTCATTCTCA
The DNA here is from genome assembly GCA_023262495.1 of Bacteroidia bacterium. Lineage (GTDB taxonomy): Bacteria > Bacteroidota > Bacteroidia > UBA4408 > UBA4408 > CAIKXD01. The sequence goes on from JALRAS010000010.1 coordinate 10,115, forward strand.
AATTTCTTCGCAAATTCAAATCCGAAGTCGGGGTCAATTTTATATAATAACTCAAGTGCTACTGACTGCACTGAAAAAGCTTTGTCATCAATAGCTTTAAGCAAAACTTCTTTCACATTTTCATCTTTTTCTGCCAGTTTCATCCAATTTCTCAAACAAGTTGCACGCACCTTTGATTTTTCATCTTTAGTTGCCAGCAACATCAATACCTGCTTCACTTGAGCATTGTTTTCTTTTGCAAAATTTTCAAACAATCCATTGGCAGCCAATAATCTAATTCCATAGAATTTATCTTTACTGGCAATCAACAAGCATTCGTAAGATGGCTTTCCATTGGTGGCAGACAACTTCAATACTGCTTGCCTTCTGGCAAAATAGGTAGGTGAATTTTTATACTGAAAAATCCATTCATCAGCTGTTTTCTCCTCATTGATTACTCCCAATAAAACATGCTCAGCATCAAATTCAACCAAGTTGGGCCTCGATTTTACATCAAAATACAAGGTGTCGAAATTATTCCTAATAGTGATTTTGTGTCGCACTTTTTGGGAACCATGGTAGATATCAACCGCTAGTGGGAGAATGAAATTATTGGCACCAATGGTATTTTGTTCCTGAGATATGCATATCATAACCTGCTTGGAAGTATCGTTATAGCTGCTACTAACATTGAGTATAGGGTGTCCAAAAGATAGAAACCATTGATTAAAAAACCAATTTAAATCCTCACCGGTAACCTCTTCAAAAGCTAATCTAAGGTCAGCTATTTCTGCTGAATTAAACCTTTTGTTATTGAGATAAAGTTTAAGCGATTCAAAAAATGCCTCATCACCTACATAGTTACGAAGCATGTGCAATACTCTGCCTCCTTTGCTGTAGGAGTGCGCATCAAACATTTCCTCTCTGTCGTTATAGTCGTAGCGAATCAGGTTTACCTGTTTCATCTCTGACTCATTGAGATAGGTAGTTAAATCATCGAATATGTGCTCATCTGCAGCATCCTGACCGTACTTATAGGCAAACCATAGATATTCTGAATAGTTTGCAAAAGACTCATTCAGAGGCAAGTTGCTCCAACTTTCACAGGTTACCAAGTTGCCGAACCAATGATGAAAAAGCTCGTGCGCAATTACCGAAGCCCCTGTTTCATCAAGCAATTCTCTATCTGTTCTTTGAATATCATCACCATGTATAGTTGCGGTGGTGTTTTCCATAGCGCCCGATACATATTCGCGAACGGCAATTTGAGCATATTTTTCCCAAGCATATTCTACACCCAGCAATCGAGAAAAGTAGTCCATCATTTCGGGTGTATCGCCAAATATCTGCTTAGCATATTTAGCATACTTGGGCTCTACATAGTAACTTAGTTCAATGTTTTTGTATTTATCTTTAACTACACTATACTCGCCTATAGCTATCATTGTTAAATATGGAGCAGCAGGCAAAGTTTGACTCCAATAATCTGTTCGCGTACCATCAGCATTTTCAATCTGCGACAGCAGCAATCCATTGGACAGCGTGGTATATTTTTTATCCACAGTCAAAAACACTTCTTGTGTCATGCGCTCATTTGGTGCATCGATGGTTGGAAACCATTTGCTGTTAGATTGTGTTTCACCTTGCGACCATACTTGAACAGGAAAATCAGGCTGCGCCCCATTTTTATTTATGAAGTATAATCCTTTATCGCTCAGTATTCCTGCACTTCCTGATTGTATATTGGCATCAGGTTTGGCCTCATAATCAATCCCAATAATCAACTTATCTTTTGAAGTGTATGATTTGCCTAATTGAATGGTAATTGCCTTGCCATCATACTCATACTTCAGCGGATTGTTTACACCTTTATCGGCCATATACACATTGTTAATGTTGAATCCTACTGCATCAAAAACTACTTGATCGGTGCTGTAGAAGTAGGGCTTAACAGTGATTTTTGCATTCCCAAAAACTGTTGCGTTAGGTATATCAAACTTCAATTCAAGGCGCGTGTGTAAAATATCGTAGCGTCTTTTAGGTGCCTCGTTATAAATTTCCTGCTGAAAAGCCAAACTTTGAATGTTTGTATCAGGAAACATGCTGTAATATTTTTCCAGCTTTTTTTGTTTGGCAGTTTTACATTGCCATGAGCCAATAGCGAGACAAAGTATAAGTGCTAGTGCTAAATGACTGACACCAATTTTTATGTAGGGCTTTTTCATCAATTGAAATTGTGAGCCAAGGTAGCTGTGTTTATTTCAAATAAATTTGTTCGGTACTAAAAATAATTAATACCGGATGGTTAATAAAGTTAGTGTTTAATAACTTCCTCAACAGAAACCTGCGTTATACCCCTTTTAATGAAGTTGAGTTTACGCGCTGCTGCCTTAGAAAGATCAATTATCCTACTTGATTTTTTGGGCAACCGATCGTTGATTCGCACAATCACTACAGAATCATTCAACAAATTGGTAACTTTTACTAAGGTGCCAAAACGCAATGTTTTATGCGCAGCAGTTAAACTGTCATTAGAAAACAATTCCCCGCTTGTGGTTCTTCTGTGATTGAATTTATCGGCATAATAGCTTGCCTTTCCGGTAGCTTTATATTGTTTTTGTGCACACAAAGGAATAGGCAGCAAGAAGGCAGCAAGGACTTGGTTAACTATGAAAAACAAAACTAAGAATAGCATCTTCATATCGATAAAAGTAAATAATCTTAGTTAATAATCCTAAAAAGAAGTTTATTTTAGTTGTAAAATCAGCCGAATTAAATTAGGTTTGTGCATTATAATTAAGTTTTAGTGAGCAATCTTGTTATCATACCAACATACAACGAAAAAGAAAACGTTGAACGCATGGTACGCAAAGTTTTTTCTTTGCCTGTAGCATTCGATTTGCTTATTGTAGACGATGGCTCTCCTGACGGTACTGCCGATATTGTAAAACGATTGCAGCAGGAATTCGGAAGCAAACTTCACTTGATTGAAAGAAAAGGAAAGCTTGGTTTAGGAACGGCCTACATCACAGGTTTCAAATATGCAATTACACATCAGTTTGATTATGTTTTTGAAATGGATTGTGATTTTTCTCACAACCCCGATGACTTGATTAATCTGTATAACGCATGCGCAAAAGATGGTGCCGATCTATCGATTGGCTCAAGATATATCAAAGGTGGCAGGGTAGTCAACTGGCCGTTAGACCGTATTCTCATGAGTTACTTTGCTTCTTTGTATGTGCGTATGATTTTATGGATAAACATTCATGACACCACTGCCGGTTTTAAATGCTACAAAAGAAAAGTGCTTGAAACCATTAACCTTGATGCCATCAAATTCATTGGCTATGCCTTTCAGATAGAGATGAAATACAAGGTAAAAAAGGCGGGTTTTAAGATTAAAGAAGTACCTATTACCTTTACCGACCGCACGGCAGGTGAATCTAAAATGAGTAAAGGAATATTCAAGGAGGCAATTTTGGGAGTTATTCAAATGCGATTTTCAGGATAATTTTTTAATACCTTAATCAATTTACTTTTATTACTATGAAGAAAATATTTTCATTTGCTTCACTATTGTTGATTTTTACAGGCTTGTTTGCTCAAAACAACGCTCCGGTTATAGCCGTTAAGAACAGTTCAACAATTACCGACACCTCAATCAACAAGGTTGACAAAAATGGTTTAAGACAGGGTTTTTGGCGCGAATCATCGGGCAATATAAAAATTGAAGGATACTACAAGAACGATAAAAAAACAGGGGCATTTAAAACCTATTTTGGAGATGGCATGCTCAACAAATTAGATGAGTATGAAGAAGGATTAAAAAACGGCTTGAGCATTGAATTGAAACAAAACGGGAAACTGAGGAAGCAATGCTTTTACAAAAACGATCAAATCGATGGCAGTTATAAATTATACTTCGATCACGGTAAAACCGAAATTGAACAAGAGTATACAAATGGAGTGATGAACGGACCCAAGAAAGTGTATTATCAAAATGGTAAATTGCAGGAAGAAACAGTTTATAAAAATAATAAGCGTGAAGGGCTTACCAAATGGTATACCGATAAAGGCAAAACCAGTATTGAATACAACTATATTTCAGGCAATCTTGATGGGATGCAAAAAACATATTATGCAACCGATGGAGCCCTCAATACAGAAACCATGTACAAAGAAAATTTAATGAACGGAGAGCACAAAGAATATCATGAAGATGGAAAAACAATTAAAATTTCTGGCAGCTATTTGAACGATAAAAAACATGGAACTTGGAAAGAATTTGATAAGGATGGTAAACTTATCAATACGCAGGTTTATAAGAATGATGTGCTTCAAAAATAACGAACAATTATACAGCCCTAAATTTAAAATCAGGGAATGATAATTTGCTGTTGAGCACTTTAGTTTTCAAATCTGCTTTATAATCTGCTATTTTTTTTAACACTTCTGTATCAGCTGTCCCCACAATTTGTGCGGCCAAAATTCCTGCATTAGCAGCACCGTTGAGCGCTACCGTAGCAACAGGTACACCACTTGGCATTTGCAAAATAGATAAAACAGAATCCCAACCATCAATTGAATTAGATGATTTTACAGGCACCCCAATAACAGGTAAGGGGCTTTTAGAGGCTACCATGCCGGGTAAATGTGCTGCTCCTCCGGCACCAGCTATAATTACTTTTATACCTTTAATATGTGCATTTGACGCATATTCCAACATGAGCTCGGGAGTACGATGAGCAGAAACAACATTCACCTCAAAAGGTATTTGAAATTGTTCTAAAATTTGAGCCGCTGCTTCCATAACCGGCCAGTCTGACTGACTTCCCATAATGATACCAACTAGTGCCTGCATATGATCATATTTTTTACAAAGATGTAACTTTTAATGTATTTTGAACTATTCGTGCATTTTTTATGGCCTCATCCATGCTTTCGTGTAAAATTGTAACATGCCCCATTTTTCTGAAAGGTTTACAAACCTTTTTTCCATACAAATGCACGTACACATTGGGCAACTGCATGACCTCATTCAATCCAATATAAATGGCATCTCCCGTTTTTTGGGGTTCACCCAATAAATTAACCATAATAGAGGGGGTGTGGCATTGTGTATGACCGGGTGGTAAGTTTAAAATCATGCGCAAATGTTGCGCATATTGTGAGGTACGACAACCTTCAATCGTTTGATGTCCACTGTTATGAGGCCGAGGTGCAATCTCATTCACCATGATTTGATCATCATGTGTAAGAAACATTTCTACAGCTAAAATGCCAATCATTTCACAATCATTAATCACTTTTAAAGCAATACGTTGTGCTTCTGCTGCAATGCTTTTGGACAATGAGGCCGGCATTTGTAAAAACTCAACTAAATTTTGCTCAGGATTAAAATCCATTTCTACCACATCGTAAACAGCAGTTTCACCGTTGGCATTTCTACAAACAATCACTGCAATTTCTTTTTTAAAATCAATCAACTTTTCCATCACACAAGGTGCATCAAAGGCATTGATCAATTGCTGTTCATTACTTAGTTTGGTTACACCCTTACCATCATAACCACCTTTGCGTAACTTTTGCATAAATGCTTTTCCTTGCTCTGCCCAAACTTTTTGAGCGGCTAGTTTATTTTCAACTAAAAAAAATGGTGCAGTAGGAATCTGGTTTGCTTGATAAAATAATTTCTGCTCGCCTTTATCCTGAACCATTTGTAAAACCTTTGGCTGAGGGTATACTTTCACTCCTTCTTTTTCGAGTTGAAAAAGTGCTTCCACATTTACATGTTCAATTTCTATGGTAAGAATTTGAACCTGTTTGCCAAAGTTGTAAACTGTTTCATAATCTAGTAAACTTCCACAAGTAAAATGCTCCACAAGATGTTTACAAGGTGCATGCTCATCGGGATCAAGCACAAACAATTCGAGGTTGAGGCTAACTGCCTCTTGAATGAGCATTTTACCTAATTGACCACCTCCAAGAATTCCAACTGTTGTTGATTGATAATACATAAATTTTAATAATGCTGTACAAAATTAGTTTTATTCACGAAACATACATCATAACAACCAAATTCAATTGGTTATTATACAATCATCATGAAGGAGTAAAAAGCTAAATACAATACTCATTAATACACCAAATAGTTTTTCACGTGAATAAAATACTCTCTTGTTCAAGAAATTGACTTTTTTTGCGTTATTAAATAATTACAGGTGCATTCATGCTGAAACATATTACTGGAACTTTTTTTACGCGTATTGTAGTATCGTTAGCAAACTTTGCAATCATTATCATTACTGCCCGACTAATGGGTGCCGAGGCAAGAGGAAACATCAGCTTGGCCATGCTTGCCATTGCAATAGCTGGATTGATCAACGAAATAATTGGTGGCCCCGCAGTAGTATTTCTCATCCCACGATACAACAACCGCATCATCATCAAGTATGCCTACTTGTGGGGTTTGCTTACAAGTTTGAGTTGCAGCAGCATAACTGCATTTTTGGGGTTATACGAGATGTCGCTCTTTCCTTTTGTATGTGTTGGCAGTTTATTGCTTTGCACAGGCAGTATTCATCTGTTTGTTTTACTCGGACATCAACAAATAAAGGTATTCAACCAAATTGCTGTATTGCAAAGCTTGCTGCTTTTTATAGTATTTGTCTCATTTATGGGGTGCCAAAAACTGCATATTGAGTTTTACTTTTATGCGCTCATTGTTGCTTATGCCACTGCCTTCCTACACGGTCGAATTAAAATCAATAAACTAATTTCATTTGCTGATAAATCGTCTACCAATATTGGCTTCAGTAAATTGTTTCAAAACGGAATTTACACGCAATTGGCCAGTATTTTTCATCTATTGAGCAGCCGAACTTCCTTCTATTTTTCGGAATATTTTTTGTCGCTTGCCTTCGTAGGGGTGTTGAGCACAGCAGTTTCGGTAACAGAGGCAGCTATGCTTTTCAGCAGCAGCGTTGCCCTGATCACAGTTGGAAAAGTAGCCAATGAAACCAATCAAGCTAAAGCAACTGCATCGGTAATAAATTTGATTAAACTATCGGTGATGATTTCGGTGTGCCTATTGTGCATGCTTTGCTTGCTTCCTGGAAGTGTATTAATGCTCATCTTTGGCAAGGAATTCTTCCAACTTAAAGTAATTATTCTAACCATGATTCCCGGAGCACTTGCCAGCAGTATCAGTCAAGTCATCAGTCATTATTATACCGGTGTGGGCCGATTTAAAGTAAACACAACAGCAGGTATTATTTCCTTAGGTTGTTCATTGGCTGCAGCAACAATTTATTTATTTAGTAAATCGGTGTTATTACCCGGCTTAATAATCAGCTTAAGCGCTATTGCAGCAATGATTTATTTTGTAGGTTTGTTTCTTAAAGAACAACAGCTGAAAATTACTGACATTATTCCCGGACCAACAGATATGATAGCTTTGCTTCACAAATTTAATTCTAAGGCAAAATAAGATGTGCGGCATTGGAGGAATTGTTCGTTTTAATCGACAGGTTGGTAACTTGAAAGCTGCGGCCATCCAAATGAATCAATTGATTGCTCATCGAGGGCCCGATGGAGAAGGATATTTGTTGCATGATGCGAACGAAACAATTACCGCCTTTGGAAAAGACACGCCTTTATCATGCATACACAGTAATTTATCATACGCCTCGCGTCAACCTATTGAAGAGGTTGGAGAGCAATATAACATGATATTGCTGCACCGTAGATTATCGATTATCGATTTAAATGCAAGCGGGCATCAACCCATGTGCATCGATGATGGCAACTATTGGATTGTATTCAACGGAGAAATTTACAACTATATTGAAATTAGGGAAGAGTTAAAGCTGAAAGGCTGCCAATTTAAGTCGGAGAGTGATACCGAAGTGGTATTGCATGCTTATCATACATGGGGGAAAAAATGCCTCGAAAAATTTAATGGCATGTGGGCATTCGTAATTTTCGACAAAACAAAAAATATGCTGTTTGGCGCTCGCGATCGATTTGGCGTAAAACCTTTTTACTACTATAAAGATAAAGATGTTTTTGCATTTGCCTCGGAACAAAAAGCTTTGGTAAAAATGCCATTCATTAAAACAGGCATCAGAAGCGAAGCTGTATACGATTACTTTGTAAAAGGTGAAATTGAATACGAACCACTCAGCTTTTTTAAACACATCAATGAATTATTTCCGGCACATTGTTTTGAGCTGCAAGTTGATACCGGAAACCTCAGAGAGGAAAGATACTACGTACTGCAAACAACGCCCGATTATACACGCTTTGATATTACACAATTTGAAGATGCTAAGGAACAGTTAAAGGTGCTGCTGCATCAATCCATTGCCCTGCGCTTAAGATCTGATGTTCCCGTTGGGGCTTGTTTAAGTGGAGGTATCGATAGTAGCGGTATAGTTTCCATGATGGATCATCTCAACAAATCAAATGGCAATACTGAAAAAATTAAACTATTTACTGCTTCCTTTAATGATGTCATGATTGACGAAAGTCCCTATGCAGCAAGAGTAGCGGAGCAAACAAATAGTGTTTTCTATCGCGTTTTTCCTAAGGCAGATGAACTCATTAATGATCTCGAAAATTTAATTTATTGTCAAGATGTGCCTATTTGGAGTACAAGCACCTATGCACAATTTAGGGTAATGAAACAAGCAAAAGAATCCGGTATAAAGGTGGTCCTTGACGGACAAGGTGGCGATGAATTATTCGGAGGTTATCATTCCTACTTTTATAATTATTGGACAGAGCTATTGAGGCAATTCAAATTAGGTTTGCTTCATAAAGAAATGAGTAGCTTTTTGCCTTGGTATTTGCGGTACAATTTTTTTCTGAAACAGCACCTCAGATTCTCTACGATAAGAAGAATGCCAGCATTTGTACAATATCAAATCAACCGAAATTATTTTGGCGATTTCTATTACCTCAATCCAATATTTTTGAATGAATACAAGCATCGTTTAAATAGTGAACCTGTTCCAAAAAATCTCAATAAAATGTTGTTGCAAGAATTCAGCAACACCCGATTGAAATCTTATTTAAAATGTGAAGACCGTTGTAGTATGTGGCATAGTATAGAGTCGAGAACCCCTTTTGCCGATGATATTAAATTAATTGAGTATGCTTTTCAACTGCCTTCAAACTATAAAATTAAAAACGGTGTAAATAAATATATCCTGCGTGAATCATTGCGCGGAATTGTTCCTGACATTATCCTCAATCGCAAGGATAAAATGGGATTTGCTACGCCTAACTCAACTTGGATTCAAGAAATTCGTGAAGCCGTAAGGCCATATTTTGATGATAGTCTTAAGGCATACTTTGATATGCACAAAATCAATCGTGACTTTAACCAAATGTTTAATCAAAATTTAGGTCCAGATGATACAAGAACATTCAAGTTCATTGCTTTTGCCGTATGGAAAAAAGTTTTTGGACTTTAACTAAACATGAAGCTAAGTATCTTAAAAATCGATAATATTGTTGAATACATTTAGGCTATTTAATAAATACAACTGGTATCATTTAATGCCATTGCATGTTATAAATTAGTCTATGAGATTATGGTATCATTACAATGGAGTGTCTGTTATAGTTCAATCAATTGGACTATTACAGAAACCGTATCGGTATAAAATCTTACATCTGTATAATTATGTTATCTTTGATTAACAAAAGATGAACGATGTCGAGAAAAAATCAAGGAAAAAATCAAGGAAAAAACCAAAGAAACAAGCTTAGTTTGATTAAAGATGTGATGCGGGTATTTAATCGCAATCCAACTAAGCTATACAATTACAAACAAATTGCAGCCGATGCAGGTGCGCATTCAGAAGCAGAGCGCATGTTGATTAATCATCTGCTGCAAGACCTAAAAAATCAATCCTTTTTAGAGGAAATTGAGCGAGGTAAATATAAACTCAAACTTAACGAAAAGTATATTACCGGACGCATTGAGGTTACACAAAGCGGCAGTGCATACGTTATCAGTGAAGAAAGTGAACAAGATATTTTTATTGCACAGCATTATGTGCATGGGGCTTTAAATAATGATACGGTTAAAGTAAACCTTTTCCCTTCTCGTGGAAGGAAACCTGAAGGAGAAGTAATTCAAATTATAAAGCGTTTTAAAGAAGAGTTTGTAGGGATCATTGAGCTCTCTAAAAACTTTGCATTTTTAGTGAATGATTTCAACCGAAATTGTCCCGATATTTTTATACCACTTAATAAACTCAACGGTGCCAAACAAGGCGATAAAGCGGTAGCAAAAGTAATTGAATGGTCGGAGACAGGAAAAAATCCAACCGGTGAAATTATCCGCATCTTAGGTAAACCCGGAGAGAATAATACCGAGATGAATGCAATCATGGCTGAATATGGATTGCCTGTTGAATTCCCGGATGAGGTTGAGCTCGAAGCAAAAAAAATTCCACTTGAAATCAGTGCAGAGGAAATAAGCAAACGAAAGGACTTTAGAGGCAAAACAACCTTCACCATTGACCCTGTTGATGCCAAAGACTTTGATGATGCCTTATCAATCATTAAACTACCTGATGGTAATTGGGAAATAGGTGTACACATTGCCGATGTGGCGCATTATGTGAAGCCCGGATCGCTGCTCGATAAAGAAGCTATTGAGCGAGCAACCTCTGTTTATTTGGTTGACAGATGTGTTCCTATGTTGCCTGAAGTGCTCAGCAACCATGTTTGCTCACTACGTCCAAATGAAGAAAAATTATGTTTCAGTGCAGTGTTTGTGATGAATGATGAAGCAGAGGTATTGAATCAATGGTTTGGAAGAACAATTATTTTAAGCGACAGAAGATTTGCCTACGAAGAAGCACAAACCATTTTAGAAACAGGAGTAGGGGATTATAGTAACGAACTAATTACGCTCAACAACCTCGCAAAGAAACTTCGCGAAAAGCGCTTTAAAGATGGCTCAATTGCCTTTGAAAAATCGGAAGTTAAATTTAAACTGGACCAAAATGGGAAACCGCTTGGTGTGTATTTCAAAGAGGCCAAAGACTCCAATAAGTTGATTGAGGACTTTATGCTACTGGCCAACAGAAAAGTTGCTGAGTATTGCGGAAAAATGAAATCGGGCAGCGAAAAAGAGAAAAAAGAAACTGCCAAGCATCGCCCCATGGTATATCGCATTCATGATAATCCTAACCCCGAAAAACTTCAGGACTTTGCAGGTTTTATTGCTCGATTTGGATACAGCTTAAAAACATCTAATCACCTTCAGATAGCCAAAAGCATGAATAAATTGCTTACGGAGGTAGCCGGCAAAAGAGAGGCAAACATGATTGAACAATTGGCCATTAGAACTATGGCAAAAGCTGTTTACAGTACCGACAATGTTGGACATTATGGTCTTGCTTTTGATTATTATACCCATTTTACTTCGCCAATAAGAAGATATCCCGATGTGTTGGTGCATCGTTTATTGAACTATTATCTTGCAACAGATCAAGGTAAATCAAAACCTGAAGATGCGCAACATTTGCTTAATCTAGAATCGCTCGAACTGCTTTGCAAGCATTCATCGGACAGGGAAAAGCTAGCTGCTGAGGCCGAAAGAGCATCTATCAAGTATAAACAAGTAGAGTTTTTAATGGATAAAACAGGACAAGAATTTGAGGGGCTGATATCAGGAGTTACTGAGTGGGGATTGTATGTTGAGATCATAGAAAATCATTGTGAAGGAATGGTACGCGCCAAAGATTTAACAGATGATATTTATACCTACGATGATGAAAACTTCTGCTATCATGGAAGAAAAACAAGAAAATTTTATCAGCTTGGCGATAAGGTCATGATTAGAATCAAGAAAACCGATTTGCTGCGCAAGCAAGTTGATTTTACACTATTGTGGAAAATAGAAGAAAGAGATCATCATAATTGATTGATTAACTCAGCAAAGTTTTGTTGCTGTTGCACTTTCGGAACCTCAAATCCTTGCATTTGTTGCTCATTAAACGCTAAAAAATCTTGCTGTTTAATCGTGCAAAAGTAATGTTGATGATGCAAATAAGTTGATAAATACTGCTGCTCATATTGTCCCGGAGTTGGAATTAACACAGCATTTTTTTGCCACTTCACTAAATCCATGATACTGCTGTAACCACTTCTGCAAACCACATATTTACACTGCGACAAAAATTGTTGTAATTGCTCCGCCTTGCAAAAATTGAACACTTCAAGTTGATTGTGAGATAAAATAGTTCTTTCGCTGTTTGCTAAACCTCTCACCAAAATAGCTGCATGTGGCTTTTGCTGATGATAATCAATAATCAACTGCTCTAATTTGCTGCGCTGAGGTTCTACACCTGAGAGTAAATACAAAACTTTTTCAGGATGATTGATGTCATTCAAAACCGCTTCTCCGCGGCTTAATGGACCAATATAACGCACATTTTTTAAGGTTGTATTTCTGCTTAGTTTGCCCGCAAGCGCCCGGTAATTTTCTTCAAAATCAGGAACCCAACACGCATTAAATTTTTTAATAAAATGATGATTGATACGATTAAATAAGACACCTAAAAAAGGAACGGCAATAGTAATTTGATGCGTGATGAATATAGTTTTTACATCCTTGTGATAAAACCCATATCGTGAATCAGCAATAATCAAATCTATACCATAGTTGCTTACCAACTTTTTTAAAAATTGCTGCTCTTTGTATACTTGCCGCAGCATTTTTGGCAATTGAATTAAAATCTTGAATGAGTTTAATTTGTCATAAGGGCTGTATTGAATTTCAAACGGCACATCTTGTACAAAGGTGGCAAAATCGCATTCGCTTTTTAGCAAGTCGAGCGCTGCACCATACGCACAAATAAAAATTTCGAAACCGGCTTTGTGCAGTTGTTTAGCTATAGGTACAACACGCGCTGCATGGCCTATTCCCCAGTTTAACGGGCTTATTAATATGCGTTGGGCTTTAATTTTTTTTAATTTTGGTTTTACAAATTAAAAACATTGCAGAGATTTACAGGCATTTAATTATTAAAAAATTGGCAAAACATAAATTAAAACAGTTTGCAGAGTTAGAAACGTTTCCCAATGTACATCATCATGTGCAAAAGCAAAAAGAAGTGGAGAACTTTGCTTTGAAAGGACTTTGGAATAAAAATCACTTTCAAAATAATCACCCCTTGGTACTTGAATTAGGTTGCGGCAAAGGCGAATACACAACCGCTATGTCGGCAGCTTTTAAAGATAAAAATTTTATTGGTGTTGATTTAAAAGGTAACCGGCTTTGGACAGGAGCTAAGTATGCTTTATCAGCGCAATTGAATAATGCAGCTTTTTTGAGAACACGTATCGAAAATATCGTGACTGCCTTCGATAAAGATGAGGTAGATGAAATATGGATTACTTTTCCGGATCCTCAACCCCAAGAAAAACGTGCAAAAAAAAGATTAACTGCCTTGCCTTTTTTACAACGTTACCGACAAATTTTAAAACCGGGTGGTATTGTTCATTTAAAAACAGATAGCAGTTTGCTTTACGAATTCACCATGGGTTTACTCGCTGATGCGGGACTTGAAATTTTATTACATACCAATCATTTATATGCACAAGAGCCTGGATTTTTGGGCCCTCATCACGACCTACTGTTCAATACCAGAACACACTATGAAAGGAAATTTTCAGCCATGGGATTTAATATCAATTACATCCGATTTAAAATTCATTGAGGCATATCGAAATTCCTACTGCCCTTATCAGATAACCATTAATAACAAGCGTCATTAGCTTCACTCATTGAATTTACACTGATGTGAATTAAGCAAAGGCCCAAATTTGTTTTACCGATGTAAATTTTTAATGGGTGATTACCATTCTGAGATTTTAAATTGTTGGTATAAGTTATAATTACCTCAAAATCTTTGTTTTTATGACCTAAGCCCATTAATCTGTTGGCTTAATCGAAATTCACGACATATTTCGCTAACGTTCTTTTGATTTTATTCGTAGTGTAATTAAAATAAGTTAATTTAGCTAAAAGAAACGCTCAAACTTGTCTATACTGCATGATGATAGTATTATTGACGGCTGCCTAAAAGGCAATCGTTTATCTCAACAACAGATGTATAAATGTTGCTATGAGTTTTTGATGCGTATTTGTAGGAGATATGTGAGTAATAATGAAGACGCAGTTGATCTTATGAATCAGAGTTTTTTAAAGATATTAACTCATTTATCGAGCTTTAGAAAGCATGAGAATTTCGAAGCTTGGATCACGACTATTACCGTTCATACTGCTATCGATCAGATCAGAAAAAATAAAAGATATCGCGAAAGAGTGGCTTTGAGCGAAGACTACAAGGTTGAGTTGTTCGATTACGATCAAATTACGATCAATGTTGCTGCAGACAAAATGATGGCAGATGATATCATGAAAATGATTCAGCAACTGCCTGTATTAACAAGGGAGGTGTTGAACTTAAATGTGATAGAAGGTTATCATCACAAAGAAATTGGCGAAATATTAGGGATATCGGAGGAGGCCTCTAGGTGGCATTTGCACAAAGCAAGACAAATTTTAAAAGAAAAATTATCAGTAAACAAGAAAATTAAAGTAGCATAACATGTCAGAATTAGAAGACAACTTTGATGAGTTTTTAAGACAAAAAGTGCAAGAAAGCCACTTTGAGTACGATGAATCTCATTGGTTAAAAGCAGAACAAATGATTGCCGGCAACGAACCCAAAAAGAAAACATTCTGGTTGGGCTTTGGGATTGGCGTGCTCTCCTTGAGTATAGTAGCAGGGATTGCATCTTTATTATTTTTAAAGTCAGATAAAGCAGAAACAGCATTAATGCCAAAGTATTTATCGGAAACAACACCTGTAGTAAAGAGCGCTCAAGTTGTTCAAGATTTACCGGTAACAGCTGCACCCCAAACTGCGGTTGTACACAACAAGGTTTCAGCAACCCTCAGGGCAGATGCTGTTGTAACTGCAGCTTCATTTGCTAAGGGCAACGCTCAACAAAGAAATTATTTAGCTGCCAATACACTGAAAGCTAATCAAGTTAATGCCTTCCACGCTGTCCCTCAACAGGCAGCAAACAATCATTTACAATTAAATGCACTTAACAGCACTTCCTCCGATGCCACAAATAAAACTGAGCAAAACATTGATCAGTACGGCAATCAAAATAGGGTACAAGCTGAAGCAGTTGAACTTTTGGATGAAAAAACCATTACGATTGGAACACCAATTGTAATTGATTCACGAAATGAAAAAGCAGTTGATGAAGCGAGCAATAAAGGAAGCAATAAAGATATAGATGTAAACATTGCCACTGCTTGTGAGCATCAAAATAAAAAAGAATGGATGTTTGGTGTATTAGCCGGAGTAAGCGACAGTAGAGGCTTTGAGGGCAATACTGCCAGTGATTCTAGAATTGGGTTTGGTTATTTTGGCGGTTGTCGACTTGCATACAAATTAGACAAAAATTGGTTTGTGGGTGTACAACCTTTGTTTTATTCGAGAGGAGCCATTAATACCAGTATTGAAACAGAAAAAACTGACTATGCTTTTGGTGCACAGGCAGATCAATTTGTGGTAAAAAACAAAGCCCTAATTTTTGTAGAAATGCCGGTAACAATAGGATATCGCGTGCTTCGCCACCAAATAAGTGTAGGTGCAGGTGTTGAATATTTAGCGAATGTAAAAAGTGATGTAAAAGAATTTGGCTCCGCCAACTATAAATCCAATCAGTGGGGATATACAGATGGCTTTAATCGTGTAGGCACAATTGCCACCTTTAATTATGCCTTCAATTTGTATCAAGAGTTCTGGATCACCTTAATGATTCAGAAAGGATTTACCGATTTTACGAAAGCCGGTTATTTTACTAACAACAGCGTAGACAAAAACTCTAACTTGAGAATTGGCCTACAATATCAATTCAGTAATCAGAAAAAGAAACTAAAATAGTATGCAAAGAATTTTCCTCAAATATATTTTATTTGGCCTGTCGTTGATTTTTATTTCGGCTTGTAAAAAAAGAGAACTACCTGATACCGATGCAGGCACACCTGTATTTATGATGGAAAGCCGTGTGAATGGCTCTGCTGTAAGTATTGCTGCCGGCAAGGATGGGTATTACATGTTTACCTCCTATACACTCGATAATTTAGGTGTGAATGTTTTAAAAGGTACACTCCGACAACAAGATTGTGAAAATTGCAATCATGAATTTACCATTGCATACCGAGATACTAAACTCAGAAATAATTTACTCATCAACGACATTGCCAATGTGCTTAGAACTGGTAGCTATGCATACCGAAATGGTACAGATAGCAGCAATGCTTCTACACAAGGAACAGTAATTAATTTTAATGCCTATGTACCTGCAGGAAGCAATTATACCTACTCATGGGATTTTGGAGATGGAACAGGTTCATCATTGGTTAATCCCTCACATCAATATGCTGAGCCGGCCGACTATAATGTTTGTCTTACCGTAAGTCAAGCAGGGTATCCTTCAAAAACAATTTGTAATGTGATTACGATGGATACAAATTGTAGATTTCAATTCAATCAATCGGCTAGTCAAAACTTTTTAAGTGTATACACTATAGGCGGTGCCAACTCATTTTCTTGGAACTTTGGCGATGGCACGGGAGCGCAACTGTCAGGCGCTTCTACCTCTCACACATACGCGCAGGCTGGCATCTACAGAGTTGCATTGAAAGATACTTTATCGGGTTTGAATTGCACCAATGTCTTTCAGAAAGATCTCTTGATTGGTAACTTTACCGGCAACGAATTGGCAGCAGGGTTTAACTACACATACAATACCGTACCTCCTGTGCAATCTCCTATCGATAGCGCCTTTGGTAAAGTAACCGTGCAATACAGCAGTGCATCGGGCGTCAAATATAGCACCTATGATGCTGCTAGATTTCACCCTCAAATCAATAACGCTTTCTCTATTTCTAAATCTGAACCATTCCAAAATAATACCGATGGTAACAAAACATATAAAATTGAAGGCAGCTTTAAAGCTTGGTTCTACAATATTTCAAATCCTAATGATTCTATCTTCATTGAAACTACTAAATTTACCATGGGCGTTGCCTATCCTTAATCCACTAAACTTTACAACATGAAAAAAAATCAACTAACAACAACTATGATGACAGCATTTTTAATGATGATGCTGCAGACTTTTAACTCATTAGCTCAAAATTGTGATGCCGGTTTTGTATTCACTAATCCCACAAACGGTATTTACGTTTTTCAAGATAGTTCTTGGTCATCAAGTCAGATTGATACCTGGACCTGGGATTTTGGTGATGGCACAACCGGTTCTGGGCCAATTTTTACCCAGCAGTATCAAACAAGCGGTGTATATCAAGTTTGCTTGTATATTGTTAGCGGAAATTGTATTGACTCGGTGTGTCAATTTGTAACAGTAAACGTAAACAATCCATGCAGTAATCTTGTGGTTAATATTGGGCAAGGAGGTGTTCCTCCAACCAATGTGTTGCTCAGTGCCAATGTAACAGGAGGCACTCAACCATACACCTACAGTTGGAATAATGGAGGTAATCAACAAACAATTGTTGCAACCGCAAACATGAATTATTGTGTTACTATTACGGATGCAGCAGGATGTACCGCCACAGCATGCTATAACTATACTGCAGGGTGTAACTTATTTGGCACCATCACCATTGATTCTGTAAACAACACATTAACAGCTGTTGGCACTTTGGGCACATTACCATATACCTACCTATGGAACAATGGTGCAACTACTCAAAGTATTGTTCCAACCGTTGCAGGCAACTATTGTGTAACTATTACCGATGCTGCGGGGTGCACGTTTAATACATGCTTTAGTTATTCTCCTCAAAGTTGTGGATTCACCTTTACCTACACTCAAACATCTCCGGGCAACTTCTTATTTTTTACCAACGCTCCTCAGGGAACAACTGTGATTTGGAATTTTGGCGATGGTAGCCCGCTTGATACTACCACAAGTAATCAAATAAATCATACCTATACCACCACAGGTTACTATAATGTTTGTTTAAGTTCACCTGGTTGTAATACTACTTGTATGATGGTATATGCCCTTGGTGTTCCAAGCTCGGTTATCTGTGGCTCTGTATTTAACGATGCCAATGGGAACAGTATCATTGATAGCACTGAATCAGGTTTAGGAGGGGTATATGTGCTGATATATGGCGCAGGTGTGCAACAAACTGCAATTACCGACTCAATTACAGGAAACTTTTCTGTGAACGTTGGGCCGGGAAGCTACTATGTTCAGGTTTGTCCGGGCTCATCCGGTTTTTCAAATGCTATCATTACCGTCCCTGTAGATTCGAATGGACAGGCATCAACAGCATGCAGCTTATACAGCATTACCATACAGGCAAATGATACAGTCTGTGGCAACAACTTTGGTATTTTCACCAATGCCTCAACTGTTTCGGGAATCTTGTTCCTTGACTCCAACAATAATGGCATCAAGGATAATGGCGAAGCTGGCATTGCCAACCAAATGATTCAGATTGGCAGTGCTACTGCTTACACCAACTCAAATGGTTTTTACAGCATCATGGTGCCAATAGGCAGCTACACCATTACCTATACCCCTGCGGGCTTCTATCAATCGGGTGCCATCACCACAAACAATGTAGTGGCAAATATTACCCAAAACGGACAAACATATCCTAATAATAATATAGGACTATACATGCCACCGGGACAAGTTAATCTTGGTATCAGCATTAACCCTGTAACTACCGTTACACCGGGCTTTGGTGCATGGTACTACATATACGTATGCAACTACGGAACAACTCCAACAGGCGCTACCGTAACCATGAATTATGATCCTGTATTGAATGTAAATTATCAGTCGCCTGCGGGGGCAAATGTAAATACCACTAACCATGTTATTACTTGGAATATTGCCAACATTAACCCCGGCTCATGCAGCACCATTTATGCTTCATTTACTGCTCAAATAGGTATTCAGTTGGGCTCTAGTACTTTTGAATTGGTTAGTGTAACACCAACAAATGGTATCGACAATAACATGACAAACAATGTTGATACAGTGCATCAAATTGTGGTTGGTTCTTGGGATCCTAACAACAAATTGGTAATAGTAAGCAATACCAATGACCCTGCCTACCAAATGGTATCAACGGTAAATCCTGATCAAGAAGTTACTTATACCATTAACTTCCAAAACACGGGTAATGCTCCCGCACATAATGTGGTTGTAGTAGATGAAATGTCAACCAACCTAGATATCAATACCTATGAGTTTATTGGTTCGAGCCACAATTGTATCATACAACGCAATGGACATACCACTACTTATAAATTTATGAATATTATGTTGCCTGACTCAACCAACAATGAGCCCGAAAGTCATGGTTCAATTACCTTTAAAGTTAATGCCCTTAGCAGTTTAAATATTGGTGATCAAATTATTGATTATACAAATATCTATTTTGATTTTAATGATCCTGTATTGACTGAAGATGCTATATTAACTATTGTTGGGCCAACAAATGCTTTGTCTATGTTGCACAATGATGCAATCACTGTGTCGCCTAATCCTGCTGATGATTTTGTGAATGTGAATGTAACAACAGCAGTAGATGCACAAGTTGTAATTACAATCATTGATGCTACCGGAAAAGTATACGCACAACAACAAAGAAGTATAAAGTCAGGTATCAATAAATTGATTTTGAATACCACTGAATTGAGTCAAGGTATCTACTTTGTGCAAACGAGAACACAGGATGGTGCGGTTAAAACTGCCAAGTTGAGTGTAAAATAAATTATTATTGTAATTCATTTAAAAGCGCTGCTTCGGTAGCGCTTTTTTTATGCTTGTAGGTGTTATGCCGATTACACTTTCAATTTAGTCAAATTCCATTGCGAGCACCGCAGAGCGAGGCAAAGCAATCTCTTTAAGGTTAGCAGATAGCCTTTAACAGCTTACTTCGCCTTCGGCTCGCAATGACGTTTTTACTACTTTGGCATTCCGTTACCAACATACTCCACCAACATCTTCCCTAAAAAACGCTGCTGCCCAATCACCATTCTTAATGCATACGTGGTTTAACAGCGCTTAAACTGAAGCTTTATTTATTGAATCAGCTTTTAAAGAATAATGAACAGATACAAGGAATATAAAATAAGTATGATGATGTTTTGTATTTGCTTTGTTGCTTTAACCCAAATTCCGCATTAGAAAATGCGGAATCGCTAAAACAGCTGTAATTCAAT
>JALRAS010000010.1:30436-44251 GCA_023262495.1 Bacteroidia bacterium
CTGCTAAGCGGGATTACCCTCATAAAATCACTAGTGCGTTACATGCGTAACTTCTACTGATTAATTCGGGTTAAACTGAAGTTAACAGTTGCGTTAAGGATGGACGTGTAAATCTTTTTTGGCCAAAGCCAAAAAAATTGGAACAAACAGCCTGACGCCTGCTTCAGCAGGCGAACGCCCAAATTAATAATTGAAGAATTTTTAATTTAATTCTGTAAACTTAAAGTTTACGCCATCAAATAAGCCTTTATCACTCAGTTTTAAGGCAGGAATTACGAGCAGAGCCATAAAAGATAAACTCATAAATGGGGCATCTAGTTGGCAACCTAATTCTTTGGCTTTAGCATGTAAATTTTGATACGATGCGGCTACTTCATCGACTGATAAATTGCTCATAATGCCGGCTACGGGCAAAGGAAGTACATCTTTACCATGTTGGTGCGCTACTGAAATACCACCTTTGCATTCAATGATTAAATTAATGGCTTGAGCCAATGATTCATCATCAACACCCACAGCCACAATATTATGACTATCGTGAGCAATGCAACTGGCAATGGCACCTTCTTTTAGGCCAAAATTTTTAATAAAGGCCACTGATGGTGGCGCATTAAAATAACGATTGACCACAACAATTTTCAAAATATCTTTTATGGTATCTGTAGTTAAAAAACCATTTACAACTGGCACTGTATCAATAATACTTGCGGTTATCAATTGTCGATTGAATGCTTCAATAACTTTAATTTTTCCATTGCTCGATTTTATGGCTAATTGTTGCGCTGTGATGGGCGTGCAATTAAATTTATTGATAATATAAAATGGCTTGGTGGTGATATTGCTTTTTTGATTTTGCGCCACACAAATGCCTTTAACAAAGGTTTGCTTTACTTTGAATTCTTGTAAATTATTGATCACAATAAAATCGGCATCGTCATTTATATTGAGCAAACCAACGGGCAATTGATAATGTTTTACAGGTAACACACAAGCTGCATAGAGCACATCGAAAATATTGTAGCCCTCCTTAATGGCACGCATTACTAATTGGTTGATATGTCCTAATAATAAATCATCGGGGTGCTTATCATCAGAACAAAACATGATTTGTTTTGGAAACAGGCTGAGCAACGGAATGAGTGCATCAAAATTTTTAGCCGCACTGCCCTCTCTGATGATCACTTTCATGCCCGACTTTAACTTTTCGAGCCCCTCGTTATAGG
This sequence comes from Bacteroidia bacterium, assembly GCA_023262495.1. GTDB lineage: Bacteria > Bacteroidota > Bacteroidia > UBA4408 > UBA4408 > CAIKXD01. The sequence continues at coordinate 31,660 of JALRAS010000010.1, forward strand.
TAAAACACTCATGATCGGTGCTGATGCCTGCGCTAATGTATTGTTGCAAATCAGGTCCTGTAAGGGCGGGGGCATGACCATCTACAGGTTTATTGGCTTGATGCGCTGCACTTACCTTTTGCATTATTTCTGTACCGCGATGAATGACTGCCGGATAGTTCATTACTTCTGCTAAATACCAAATATCATCAGATTGCATGAGTGCTTTGATACCATCAGCATCAATAGTAGCTCCTGCTGTTTCGAAACGCGTTGCAGGTACGCAGCTTGGTGCGCCAAAAAAGAAATTGAAAGGTACAGTCTTACTGTTTTCAATCATGTAATTTACGCCCTCAATACCCATTATATTGGCTATTTCATGTGGGTCGCTCACTGTTCCTACTGTGCCATGCAATACCGCTACCTTGGCAAATTCAGCAGGCAGTACCATGCTGCTTTCGATGTGAATATGTGCATCAATAAAGCCGGGTAAAATATAATCATCAACCACTTCATCAATGGCAGTTACAGCCACTATTTTGCGTCCTTCTATTTTTACTTCAGCTGCAAAAATTTGTCTGTTTTCAATGTCGACATAATTGGCTCTTATAGTCAAGTTATCTTATTTATCTTCGTTTTTAAACCAAGTACTGTACATCAAATAATTGTTGGCAATGCGCTGCACTTCGCCTTTAAAGAGTTCTTCGCTAAGTTGTTTAACTTTTTTTGCGGGTATTCCGGCATAAATTGAACCCGCTTCAACTACTGTATTTTCGAGCACTACAGCACCGGCTGCAATGATACAATTTTCATTGATGACCACATTATCCATGATGATGGCACCCATGCCAATGAGTACATTATCGTGTATTGTGCAGCCATGCACAATGGCATTGTGCCCAATAGAAACATTGTTACCCAACTGCACTTTTGTTTTTTGATAGGTGCAATGAATAACAGCACCATCTTGCACATTTACTTTGTTTCCCATGGTGATACTATTAACATCGCCACGCACAACCGCATTGAACCAAAAGCTGCAATCATCTCCTGTAACCACTTGCCCCACAATGGTGGCATTAGGAGCAATAAAACAATTATTACCAAAAACAGGGGAAACGCCATTAACAGGAAGTATTACACTCATAAGCTATCGATTACATCATTTATTCGAGAATTTTTAACTCTACCAACTCAATTTTATTGCCGGCCACTTGCTTTACCGTAAAGGAAAAGGGATGCATCTCAATTACTTCATTCAGCACAGGCATACTTCCGTGATATTGCAAAATAAGCCCTGCTAAGGTTTCATACTCCTCACCTATGGGTAGTTCAAGTTGGTATTTATTGTTGATATAATCCACTTCCAACCGGCCGGAGAAAAGGTATTCAGAATCTGTTACTTTTCTGTCGGTAAGTTCTTGCTTATCGTGCTCATCATCAATTTCTCCAAATATTTCTTCCATCACATCCTCAATGGTAAGCATACCGGCTGTGCCGCCAAACTCATCAACCACCACCGCTACGCTTCTTCTTTGCTGCTTTAATAAAGTAAGAATTTCGCGGGCAGGCATGGTTTCGGGAACAATAGATATGGGCAACAAAATTTCTCTGATTGTTTTGGGCCGTTTAAACATTTCAGAGGAATGCACATAACCAATTATGTTATCGATGCTAACTTCAAAAATAAGGATTTTGGAAAGGTGTGTTTCAGCGAACTTCTCTTGCAAATCTTTGATGTTTTCATTCACCTCCATTCCTATGAGCTCAGGTCGAGGAATCATGCATTCACGGGCTTTAACACTGCCAAATTCGAGGGCATTTTGAAAGATTTTTATTTCGTGATCAAAATCATTTCTGTGTGCATTAGAAGAGGTAAACTGTTTTACATAATTATCTAAATCTATTCGTCCGAATGTTACAGCACTCTTCTCTACGTTGACTCTAAATCCATACTTCAGTAACGACTCTGCAAATCCTAAAGTAATATATACCACAGGAAAGAGCAGGAAATAAATGATGGCAAATGGAATGGCTAAAAAATTGAGCATTGCATTTGGATTGATGCTAAACAAGGCCTTTGGAATAAACTCTGCCGTAACAACAATAAAAAATGTTGACACCAATACCTTTAGGATTAACACCCAAATATATGATTGAATATAGTGATGAAAAACAGGCTCGAGCAGCTGTGAAGTGTATATCCCGTATATTACCAAAGTAATGTTATTTCCTACAAGGCAAGCGGCAATAAATCGTTGTGGATTTTTCATGAAGAAGGAGAGCACTTTAGCAGGAAAAAAACCTTCTTTGCTTTCTAACTCAACGCGCAATTTATTGGAGGTGAGAAATGCTATTTCAATCCCAGAGAAAAATGCTGAGGATAAAACAGATAATAAAATGATGCTGACAGGATTCACGGCTATGTTGGATTAGATGGCTGCTGAGCATCTTGAGTGCTCATGTTCTCAATTCGTTTTTTATTGATTACAAACATGACAGCTCCAATAAATGTAATGGCAAGAAAAATGAAAGTTTCAGGAAATTTATTATTTACGGCACTTACGATTGCTGCAAGCAAAGCGGCAACTGCAGCAATAAGCCAAACAATCATGAGTGTTTTAAACATTTTTTTCATGGCATTAGTTCTTTAAATTGATGGTGCCTTTCATTTTTTTAATCTTATACTTTGTAAAACTTTGATTGCTTTCGAGGCCATCGCCCATTATTATTTCATCTTTGGTAGTGATGGTTACGTAAGCATTGGAAACAATTGTTTCTTCTTTTTGGTTCCAAATCAAATGCTCTGTTTCCAATTTTTCATTTTTTTCGTTTACCACAACAACCTTTCTGCGTGCTTCCATAATATTGTTATCAGGGAACTGCAAAACCTTGGCATATTGCGCTGTTAATGTTGAATTTACTTTTTGATTGCTATCGTAAAAATACAATTTTATTCCTTTAGGCATTTCAATGTAAGGAGGTTTTTGCACAAATCTGTTTAATTCGGTTGCTAGTAAACGTGCTTTTAACTTGGCAGAGTCACTGTAAAGTATTTCAACATCTTTTCCTGTTTCGGCCGGCATCGCCTTTTTTCCAGAAATGATTTTCACTTTCTCCATATCATTTTCACAAGCAGAAAACACAGCTGATATAATCACGCAAGCGATGAGTATTTTGAATTTTTTCAACTCAAAAATTTTCATTGTAGGATTCATTTATTCGTATTTGGTTTTCATAAACCATCTATCGTTGATCGTAAATCCTACATTGATCATGAAGTAGTTTTCTTTAACCAAATTATTCAGTGTTGTTCCTCTTCTTCCTAACTCCATGCCAACATTCACAGAAGAAACCGCTTTACGAAGTGGAAATCCGAAACCGGCAGTGATGGCATTTTCCAAAATTTGTGTGTCGTTCAAATAAAAAGGCAATGCCGCATTTTTAATTCCAAATCGGTAATAAGTGTGTCCCAAAAGGCCATCAGGCGATTGGCTATTGGGATAATACTGAAAACCCGCGGAAATAATTCTGCTGTCTTTTAAATTTCCTAGTTGACCACTGATACTGTCGGTTCCCCAATTGATTGATTTGTATTCGATACTATAGGTAATTTTTGGACCTGCCTGAACGCTAAAACCAAATGCATAGTGACTTGGCAGTAATGCACTAGATCTTACTTCCTCTTTGCTGTAGGCGGTATCAATAAAGGTAGAAGCAGTTAATGTGTTGATGTATCTTTCAGCGCTAATGTTTTGAATGTTTCTCATGTTGCTTCTTAATCCATAAGTAAAACCTAGGGTAAGTTTTGTTTGATCATTGATATTGATGGTATGTTGCAAACCTAAATTGAATGAAACACCGCGATATGAATTGTAGCGATTGTTTACCGTAAGCAAGTGATAACTTGTATCGGCTCCAACAAATCTACTTGATTCTTCATTACTGATATTTCCGAATGTAAGTTCTGTGCTCACACCTACCGAAAAGCCCTGCATGATACTATCGCTGAATATTTTGAATGGATTAAATCCGTTGGCTACATAAAGTTTATTTAAGCCTCCCGATCCTTTAAAGGTGCCCACAATATCTCTTTTATTAAATACGGTTGTATCAGTTACCTTATAACCAACTCCGCTGTATGGTAAAATTCCAAATGAAAGCCCCCACCATTTTGTTACCGGAAAGCCAAGCGCTAAATATCCAAATGATGCACTTGTATTCACAATGGTATCGGTTTCATTCGACTGCTGCATATAGTTGGCACTTAATCCTGCGTTGAATGTGGTTAATTTTAAAGCTGCGTTGGAGGCCGGGTTAAAATAATTGAGTTGCCAAGGTCCTTTTTGAGCAACACCTGTTCCGCCTAAGGCAATATTTGTGGCAAATCCCTTGAATACCTCAGTGCCATAGCCAAATCGAGAGTAAATAGAGTTGGTAATGTTTTGAGCATATATGTTAGTACATACAACCACTGAAAATATCAGCAGCAATGAATAATTGAGTTTGAAGGTTCCTTTCATTATGTATCGTTGCAACATTTTTTACTGAGGCAACTTGATTGCTTAAATATGATAATTTAAAATACTGTTTAAACCCTTTAAAATTAAATGAGGGTCGACAAAGATGTCACTTTTTAATCCTTTTTGCAAGTAGGGGGCATCACCTCCTGTAAAAACAATGTTAACAGATGCATCAAATTGTTTGTATAATTCAATAATTCCTTTTACTTCGGCCAACATACCAAGCTGTGCTCCCATTTTTAAGGCGCTTTGCGTGTTATTACCAATTAAATCTGAATAATGCTCATCAAAATTTACCAAGGGCAATCGATTGGTATACTCATGCATTGCCCTTAGGCGCATGCTTAAGCCGGGCGAAATACCACCACCCAAATAATTGCCAAGCTTATCGGTATAGTTATATTTCAAACAAGTTCCTGCATCAATCACTAAAAATGCACTGCCCTTAAATAATAAGTAAGCTCCGCATGCAGCAGCCAATCTGTCACTACCAAGTGTACTAATTGATGCGTACATGTTGCGCAATGGTGTATTGGTGGTTGATGTGAAAAAGGTGCATGCTCCTTTTTCTTCTATCATACTCATCGATTCTGCAGGAATATCGACTACTGTAGCAATCATAATTTTGTGGAATGTATATTTATCGAATTGCGCTAATAGCTCTTTTAAGGTATAAGATGCTGCAGTTTTTTTTAAGATAGATCCATCAAAAACGCCTCCTTTAATACGTGTGTTACCAAAATCTAATATCAGGTTCATGGGTTTTCGTCAATTATCACAAACATAATCATAAAAAAATGATGCTATGGCATTTGATGATTACTTAATCAAACCTTTAATGGGTTGCCCCACGCATCCATTAGGAAAGGCAATGTCTAAAAACGAAGAAATTGTTGGTGCGATATCAGATATGTTTACGGGTTCATAAGATGCTCCAGCGCTAATTTTCCAGCCATACCAAATTAAAGGAACATGTGTATCGTAGGTATAAGCAGCACCGTGTGTAGTGCCTGTTTTTTGGTAATCGAGGTAAGCAGGAAGGTAATTGAGCACCACATCTCCGCTACGCACATCATTATATCCCATATAAATTCTGCTTAAAGCAAAATCAGCTGATTGAGATGCTGCCATAATATCAAAGAGGGTGTAAGCGTTTGCCACTCCTTCGAGCGTGAGCGCATATCGTGCTGCTTCCATGCTTACTTCCTTCAATTTTAATTTCTTCTTTGCCATCGCATTATGATTAAAAAAGAACTGTTGATTGCTATATGAACGCACCAGTGAATCGCCATAAACACTCATCAAATGTGCCTTCATGGAATCACTAATCATTTTTTCATCGATGTATCCGGCCGGAATTTTTACCGACTGCAAATAGGCTGCATTGTGAGCACCACCGTGATCGGCAGTTAAAAAGATGATAAAGTTATCTTTACCGATTTGCTTCTCAAGAAAAGCAATAAACTCCTCTAAGTCTTTGTCGAGGCGGAGATAAGTATCTTGCGTTTCGATGGCATTAGTGCCAAATTGATGACCAACATAATCAGTACTTGAGAAACTTACTGATAAAAAATCTGTGACTTCATCGGCTCCAAGTTGTTCATTTTTGATGGCCTCAATGGCAAATTCTTTCGTTAGTGTGTTTCCAAAAGGGGTTGCGCGTAACATATTTAAACCCTTGTTTTTATCTTTGAGCTCGGCTAATTTGTGCGGAAAAACCGGCTTGCTTTCTCCCTTGAATGTACCTTCGAAAGCGTTATCATCACTCATGCTCTCAGTGTATGCACTCATGGGCAATAAGGTGGTCCAATCTTGTGATAAATATTTTTCGGGAAGTTTTTTTTCGTTGAATGCGCTCACCCATGTTGGTAGTTGTTGCATATAAAATGTACTACTTATAAAAGCTCCATTGCTACCATCGTACCAATAGGCAGCATTTGCCGTATGTCCTGCGGGCAATATGGAGGCACGATCTTTTTGAGAAATGCCAATCACCTTAGCTTTCATATTGCTTGCCAATCTCATTTCATCACCAATTGTTGTGGTAAGCATATTGCGCGGAGACATCATACCCGCCTTACTCGAAGAACCTACAGTATTTACCGTTTTATCATCGGTACAATACATTTCCTTTCCTGTTTTTTTATCATACCAATCGTTAGCAATAATCCCATTTATTCTGGGAGTGCTGCCCGTAAAAATAGACGCGTGCCCGGGGCCTGTATAAGTTGGCACATAATTAAAATTGGCATTTTTATTAAAATACCCTCCGCTTATTAATTTCTTGAATCCTCCTTCCGAAAATTTGCTTTCATATCGCGAGAGATAATCCACACGCATTTGATCAACTACAATACCAACAATCAACTTGGGTTTTGCAGCCTCGGTGGTGTGCATTGCAAACAAGTTTAAAACAATCAGTATAATTAATTTTGAGATTGAAATTTTATGTTCCATTTGTTTAAAATTACTTGTGTAAAATTAAAGAATAAAAAGCCTAAGCATAATCCGCAAAGTGCACCTGCCAGAATATCGGCAGGATAGTGAACACCCAAATAAATACGGCTGTAGGAAGTAAGGCAGGCATAAGCAACACAAACTATTGAGAAGAATTTACCGGCCGGCTTAAGCATCAATATAATAAAAAACATGAGGGCAAAAGCATTGGCTGCATGACTTGAAAAAAAGCCATAAGTTCCTCCGCGATAGTCGTTCACGGTATGCACAAATTGTCCGTGAAGGGGATGATGTGTTGGACGATAGCGCTGTACAAGTTCCTTGAAAACATTAGCTGTTTGATCACTAAAAAAAATCATAGCAACAGTGCAGCAAAGAATAATCCAAGTTGCTTTACCAAACTTTTTATAAACTTTGTATAGCATCAACGCATATAATGGTGCCCAAGTCAACCGGTTACTAAACAAGGACATCAAAAAATCAATCCACGGACGATGTGCCTCGTTGAGATAAAAGAATAGTTGATGATCGGCCTCTACCAGGGTATCAAAAGCACTCATGATGCATTAATTTAATGCTTTCCACAGCATGTCTTTTAATTCTTTCAAATGATAGTTGGTATGAGAAGATATAAAAACGTTAGGCAAATCTTTGGGTAACTCGGCCGATAATGCCGCCTCTAATTCTTCATCAATCAAATCGTATTTCGAAATAGCTAAAAGTCTTTTTTTATCTAAAAGCTCGGGGTTGAATTGTTTTAATTCATTGAGTAAAACTTGATACTCTTTACCAATATCATCGCTATCGGCAGCAATTAAAAATAACAATACCGAGTTACGCTCAATATGTCTTAAAAATCGATGTCCTAAACCTTTCCCTTCATGCGCTCCTTCAATTATTCCGGGGATATCCGCCACCACAAATGACTTATAATCGTGATACTTAACAATACCAAGTTGAGGAGTAAGTGTTGTAAAAGGGTAGTTGCCAATTTCGGGTTTTGCTGCAGATATTTTAGAGAGCAATGTAGATTTGCCTGCATTGGGAAACCCAACGAGACCAACATCTGCTAACACTTTTAATTCAAGTATTTTCCAATGTTCCTGACCAGGTTCGCCCGGCTGTGCAAATCGTGGTGTTTGGAAGGTAGCGCTTTTGAAATGAAAGTTACCTAATCCACCGCGACCGCCTTTTACTAAAATTTTTTCTTCTCCATCTTCAGTTATTTCAAATTCAACTTCACCTGTTTCGGCATCTCTTGCAACCGTGCCTAAAGGAACTTCAAGAATTTCATCTTTTCCATAGGCACCGGTTTTGAGGGCGCTTCCTCCACCTCCGCCTGGTTCGGCAATTACATGCTTCCTAAATTTAAGATGCAAGAGTGTCCATAGTTGCTTGTTGCCGCGCAAAATGATATGTCCACCTCTTCCGCCATCACCACCATCGGGACCACCTTTTGCGGTAAGTTTACTTCGGTGTAAATGCGCAGAACCTGCACCACCTTTGCCCGAACGGCACATAATTTTTACGTAGTCAACAAAGTTGGTTTCTGACATATATTTTTATTTTAGCTTGTTGCACAGCTGTACAACCTGCATTGAAGCATTAAATAACTTGGTGTATGGAAGCTATCTCGCTGCAGAGTGCTCCAAATATTTCTTCAACGCTGCCAATGCCATTTATTGCATGAAATTTTCGCTGCGCGGTATAGTAGTCTTTAAGAGGAGCTGTTTTATTGTTGTATTCCTTAATCCTGTTTCTGATAATATCTTCGTTTTGATCATCGGCTCGTCCTGAGTCTTTTCCGCGTAGCAATAAGCGTTTTGTTAGCTCCTCATTGTCCACTTCAAGCGCTAGCATGCAGGAAATGGCGGTATTATTTTCAGACAATAACTTATCAAGTGCTTCGGCTTGAGCTGCAGTTCTTGGAAATCCATCAAATATAAACCCATTGGTGCTTTTATTTTGATCTAGCTTTGATCTAATCATACCAATTACCACCTCATCAGGAACTAACTCTCCTTTGTCCATTAATAATTTTGCCTTCATACCTAGCTCGGTTTGCTGTGCAATTTCTGAACGCAACAAGTCACCTGTAGATAGATGTATTAACTGATACTTTTCGATTAATTTTTCTGATTGAGTGCCTTTTCCTGCTCCGGGAGGTCCAAACAAAACAATGTTTAACATGGCTGTGGTTTTACAAATTAAGCTGCTAAATTACAACACCTAAGCGAGTTTGCCAAATTGAACCTCATTTTAGCGTTAGGATATCACATTGCAACAACAATAATTCACAACAGCGATAAGGACTTAATAGAATATAACTTGTACAACTAAACTTTTTTAATTTTATCGGGATTATCTTTGATAAAGGCTCCCCAACCGCTGTAACTCTTTTTTCCGCTTACCTTATTATTTTGCAGATAATGACAAACGGCAGCGCCCAATGCATCTGTAGCATCAAGTGTTTCTCCGTCAAGTTCATGCTTCAAATATAAAATACTTTTTAGCATAGCAGCAACTTGTTCTTTTGATGCGCTTCCGTTACCTGTGATTGCTTGCTTAATTTTTCTGGGTTGGTATTCGGTAATTGGAATATTTCTGTATACAGCGGCAGCAATTGCAACGCCTTGTGCCCTTCCTAGCTTGAGCATAGATTGTACGTTTTTACCAAAAAAAGGTGCTTCGATAGAAAGTTCATCGGGAAGATATTGATCGATGATCCCCAACATGCATTCAAAAATTTTCTTGAGTTTCAACGCATGATCATCGTACTTACTTAAATTGAGTACGCCCAATGCAATGAGCGATGGCTTATTGTTTTGCACATGCAACAGGCCATATCCCATCATATTTGTACCGGGGTCGATCCCCAAAATGATACGATCTTTATTTACCTCCTTGTCCTTTGATGTAATCATATTTTAGCGTAAAACGTTTCAAAATTAGTATAATTGTGAGGCAGATGAAGCAAAAAAAATCTTTTACATTTAAATTAAAACATCTCAATTTGATCTTGGTGGTGATGTCGCTTAGCTACCTTGCCTATCAACTCAATCATTATCATCATGAAAATTATGGTAAGTTATTCCTCGATGTTTTTGAGCTAGGGAATAGAAATTTGCTCTATTGTGCTGTGGCATTAAGCATTGTAAACTATGCGATTGAAGCTAAAAAATGGCAAATTTTACTGAGGCCTTTGCAAGCTGTAACTTGGTGGAATGCATTCAAATCAGTACTTGCGGGCTTAACCCTGGGAATATTTACCCCAAACCGTGCCGGAGAAGTAGTGGGCAAGCTTATTTACCTTGATTTGAAAGAAAAAATGAAAGCTGCTTTGCTTAATTTCAGCGGAAGTATGGCACAAATGATTTGCACTAGTCTTATGGGATTATGGGGATTAATTATTTATACGCAATATTTCGGATCGCTTAACTGGCGCATACCGGCTACAGGTTTGATATTTGGTATTGCTGTGGTATGCACCATGCTGGCCTTTCTTATTTTTTTTAATCAACAAAAGTTTTTTGCTTGGTTAAGCCAAAAAAAGTGGGCCGATACAATTAAAATCAAATTTACCCATCAACAGCAGTTCGATTCTGTGATGCAGTTAAAAGTATTGCTACTGTCAGCTATACGCTATGTTGTGTTTTCATTGCAGTTGGTGTTGCTGCTTAGGTTTTGCGGAATGCATGCCGGAGTAATACAACTTTTTTTATTGACTACAATTTTCTTTTTAATCATTTGGTTTTTACCATCAGCTGCCATACTTGAGTTGGGGGTTAGAGGTTCTGTTGCTCTATTTTTATTTGGGCATTTGATTAACAATTCTACTATTGCTTTGCTGCCGGTTACCTTATTGTGGTTGGCCAATGTGGCGATACCTGCTTTAGTAGGGTGTATCTTTCTTTTTTCATTTAATGATAAAGAAATATGATAGGAATGATGCACGATTATTTTATTTATTTTGCCCTTTCGGGACTCCTGCTTGCACTTATTTATTTAATCATCATGTGCTATTATGGTAATGGCATTTTTTTTACCGAAACTACGCCCGATCCCAATCAAATACCATCAACTTTCATTAGTGTTGTAGTATGTTTCAGAAATGAAGAAAAAAATCTTGCACGCCTTATTCAGGGGCTTGCCGAGCAAAATTACCCCACCAACCTTTTTGAAATAATTTTATACGATGATGAATCAGATGATCAGTCGCTCGCCATCATCTCAAATACTACATCAAGGTTCCCCAATCATCAGATCATTTGCCGAAAATTAAATTCAGAAGGTAACTGCGGATCTGCTAAGAAGAGTGCGATCATGCATGCTGTTTTACAAAGTAGGGCTGCTTTAATTGCGGTAACAGATGCCGACTGCCTGCCTGCACGTGGCTGGCTAAATAGCATGAGTCAAATTTATGAGCAAAAACAGGCAGTGATGATAGCAGGTCCGGTTGCGTTATTCAGCAGAAAATCGTTGCTTAGTTGTTTGCAGCAAATTGAAATGTTAGCACTTGGAGCTGTAACTGCAGGAGCCATAGGGAATAAACGCCCCATCATGTGCAACGCAGCCAATATGGCTTTCGATAGGGAAACATTTTTATCTATCAATCCCTACCACAACAACCTGCACATCCCCGGTGGCGATGATGTATTTTTACTACACCGCATGAGTGAACAATATCGAAAGCAAATTAAATTTATTGCCCACCCCGATGCACTTGTGCAAACAGAGGGACAAGAAAGTTTGAAAAGCTATCTGCAACAACGAATCAGATGGGCTGCTAAAACAAAAAGCTATCAACACATCCCTTCTGTTTTACTGGCCATCATTGTATTTCTTGTAAACCTAATATTATTGTGTTCACCGCTATACATAGTTGTTGGAGGGCTTTTGAATGGCTTGGGTATCACGCTCATGATTCTATGTATAAAGTATGTTGCAGATGCCATGATAACATTACCATATGTGAATCTCATCAGAAGAAAAACGAGTTATCTACTTTTGTTTTTGCTGCAATTACCCGAAGCGCTATTGACTTGTTATATTGCCATAAGATCATTGAGGGGAAGCTATCAGTGGAAAAATAGAAGGCAACAGTTTTAAAATAAGTTAGCTTCGAGGTAACAACTCGCTAAATTGAATTCAAGTTATTTGTCTTATGAAAACAGCAATATGAAAAATATAATGGAAGGCTTTAACTCCTAAAAGAGATGAAAATTAATTTAAGGGGTCGGGATGACAATGGAGCGGGGTATCAGCTCATTCGATTGACACATTAAATTGATACATTATATTTTCTATTTTTGTTGTCCCATAAATAAGAAATGATCCCTAAAGATACGGTCGCCAAAATTATTGATACTGCCGAAATTGTAGATGTGGTGAGTGATTTCATTTCTCTTAAAAAAAGAGGTGCAAATTATTTGGGATTATGCCCGTTTCACAATGAAAAAGGTCCTTCATTTACTGTGTCTCCTGCCAAAGGTATTTATAAGTGTTTTGGTTGTGGCAAGTCGGGAACGCCCGTTAATTTTATCATGGAACATGAGGGGCTTACCTACCCCGAGGCACTTCGTTTTCTTGCCAGGAAATACAGCATTAAAATTGAGGAGATTGAGCTAACAGCC
>JALRAS010000110.1 GCA_023262495.1 Bacteroidia bacterium
AGCACTTTAAAAGCTTTTACCCTCAGGCAACAAATATGATGTATGTGGTTAATTTTGCTGTTGTACATCCCTCTTTAGCGCAGGTTGATGTTCAAAGCTTGAAAAAAACATACAATTTGAGCAGTACTTATTTTTTGGCACCCAATCAGTTTTGGGTACATAAAAATCATCAAGTGGTGCTCGAGGCAGCGTTACGATTAAAGGAGCAAAATATACCGGTGCAAATTGTTTTTACCGGTAAAGAAAACGATTTTCGAGCACCGGAGTATACCAATCAACTTAAGCAATTTGTGATTGATAAAGGGTTGAGCGAGCAAGTTAAGTTTTTAGGGTTCATTCCTCGCGAGCATCAATTATGTTTAATGAACAATTGTAGAGCAGTGATACAGCCCTCTTTGTTTGAAGGATGGAGCACTGTAGTGGAAGATGCCAAAGCTTTGAACAAGTGGGTAATTTTATCGGACATTGCTGTGCATCGTGAGCAACTTAGCATCAATGTAGATTTTTTTAATCCAAAGGATAGTATAGCACTTTCAAAGCTTATAGAGTTGCATATTGCAAACGAAAAGAAGGTGGCGAAACTGGATTATCATTTTCAATTGAAGAAATTTGGAAAGGGATTTTTGGAGATGCTCAAGCATCCTTAATCAATCTTCAATTCGAATGAACTAAAATATCCTAGGCATAGCCGGCAGTGGCACCAACGAATCAAGCAGGGTAATGTAGGCCTCACGCGCAAATAGCGACATTACAATTAAAATCGCTGCCAAAATAAAAGAGTATTGGTACTTATTTTCGCTGATCTCTTTCAACTCTTCCTTTTCGGGTGTAAAGGCATTGAATAAATTGATAGATACGTAGTTTACCAGCAGTGCCACTACTAATCCAATCACTAAAAATTCACCAATATACATTGAAGCACTTAGTATAAGTGGACCGGCAGCAGTTTCATTACTGCTGATGATGCGAAGTGTATTCAACAAGGGAGCCAGTGTGCCCGAAAGAATATATCCTGTAGAAAACAAAACGGCTGCCAACAAAATTCCTAGTGCAGTATTGATTTCGGTAATTTGATATTTTTTTCTGAAGTGAATGAAAAAAAGCTTGTATGTGAGCCACATAAAAAATACGCCAATGAAGATGGATAAAATCAATTGGATAGCGGCTAAAAAAGTGAAATTTTGTATCATGTTGTGTAGGTTTTTTATAGTGATTATAGCTTATCAATGCGATAGTTAACTTTAAAAATAGTAGGTTTTATATGCTTCATGCTCATTTGATTTATTGATTGGTAAGTACAATATTCCAGTAATTCATATTGCTGCAGTCGGGTGCCATTTGCCCAAGTTGAAAACCTTTTGCGGTGGTTTCCCATGTGTAAAATCTTTTGCCGCGATAGCTAATGGAAGCGCCTGATGAGGGAAGTGCCAACCCAAGTATGGCATGAGCATAATATTCACTGATTAATATAGCAGCATCATAGCCAAAATGATCGAGCACAGTAAAACAAAAAAGCGCACGTGTGTCACAATCTCCTTGCAAGTTATACATAAACTCTGCCGGTGCCTGTACTCCAAATTTGATGTGTTCAAGTGCTCCATCTCTTTTATAAAGTTGCAACATCCTTCCATCAAGATCTGCCGGATTATCAATAATCAAACGATAAGGAATGTCTTGTACACAGCTTACTACCATATCTGCAAACTGAGCTTGATTGAGTCCTCTTTGTTGTCGTATACTATCAAACATATGGTAAACCAACTTCATTTTATTTTTATCACCTCTCGCCAGTTTTGCATATAAACTATTGTAAAAAGCGTATATCTGTTGCCCATTGGGATTTAATGATTCACGATTTTCTCTTGACTGATTATAAAAGCATTGACTCATCATCAGCTTGCCCTCGTAGCGCTGTGGAATAAAGTCTGTCCATGCCCTGCGATGAATAGCCATCAAGTTATTTTTTCCGCAATCGTCTTTGTTAGTTTGTGATAATAAAGTGTCATTGCTCAATTGAGAAGTCTCTGATTGCTCATCTTGTTGTTTCACAGTGCTTGAGTCTGTTTCCTTTTTCTGTTTTCCTGAGTAACTGTAAATGATTGACAAGATCATGAAAATGAAGAAAAAAGACAACACAATGGAAAAGATATTGGACAGGGCTCTTAGAAATTTGAAGAACAATCCCAACAAGAAAAATGCACCAACGATTAAAATAATTCCTGCTAAAATGAATAGCCAATGTGATAATCCTTTGAAAATGGCAGAAAGAATAAATAGAAAAAAGAGTACCCTTGCTACATCGGTAAAACAACCCGAACGACTGAATCCTGTTGAGGTTGCATTGCTCAGGGTGGCGGGTTTAATTATGTCGGTTATTTCCTGCCGATAACTCGCCTCTTTAATTGGGGGAGTCGGTGTATTGATGGGTGCTACTTTAGGTGGTTCTTTTTTCTCAATCTTCGCATAAATCGTTCCTGTTACTATACCAAAACTGTCGTTTCCTGATTTGCTTGTTTCACTGATTACAGGATTGCGGAGGATGCCATCTTTGATGTTTGTTTTTACAAATCTTTCAGGTGATTGGCCATCTCCCGGCATTTTTATCAGTATATCATCTAAGTTCAGATGTTCTATAAAATCGTTGCCTACCCTGTAGCTATTGATATCAAAATAAGATAGCGGCTCCACATGATCGAGCACCACGTCATGAAATTTTGTAACAAAAGAACGCTTATTCGATCCGCCCCCTGAACCGGTTTGACTGCCTGTATAATAGGCCGTAAAATTTGCTTTGATATAATAAATCTTCTGCGACAAATTATTTGACTAAAATATTTTTTATGACTGTTTCACCTTTCTTGATATTGCAATTAAATCGAAAGATATTGCGTGAATCGCCTATCTCAACATTTACGGTGCAATTACCTTTGCCAAATGCTGTTGGAATAATTTCAAGTTTATTGTTTCCTTTATGCAATTGTTTAATTTGTATGGTTTGAAGTGCATTACTGATTAACATGTTTTTGGCAATCACTTCGTTGTTTAATTTTACGGTAATCCTATCATTGTCTGCGCGATCCCAATCATTGAAAGTAATGTAGGCATTGGAATTTTGAAGCGACATGGTATCGGTATATTCCTCTGAAAGAGAGTCGAGCAAGGGCAGGGGCAATGGCGCTATTGGACGGCAACTGTTACATTTGCTCAACAAAAAAAGTAGGCACATCAATAAGCCAAAAAGTTGAAAAAATCTATATAAGCAGCCACGCCAACCCCATGATGGTAGTTGAGGTAGGACAGGTGTATGAAGTGGTTCAGGACTATTAAATGTATTGCTCACCATGTTGTTAGGCGAAACTGTGTTGGGCGCTAGGGGCTGTTTTGGACTTACTTTGGCAGGTCTAATGATTCCGTAAAAATTACCTGTTAGTTGCCCATGTGTCTCATGCCCATCTTTGCCTGATTCACTAATTTGATAGTCGGTAATGACAACATCATAAAATTGTTCCTTACTGATGTAGTTGGGGCCATCTGCTCCCGATTGAAGAAATACATTCACATCACTCACAAAGTTTAATCTGATGGCATCGGCTTCAAATGACGGTTTGAAACTATTGTCTGTGATGTGTGCTTTAGTAAGCATCGAGTTGGGCAGAATATTTACCTCATAAGCCCGCTGATTGATTGCACCTTTGATGCCATCAAACAGCTTACCTTGGTATGCTCCACTGAATTGGCCGCTGATATGTACTATTTGATCTCTCGCTATCAAGGTGCTTATAATTTTTGATCTAGATAAGCATACAACTCTTCTTCAGCCACTGTGGCAACAGATTGCTTCTGAAGTGTGGTGTCAAATGGTGGATTTTTCATGCGTTCGTAAATGATGTCTGCTGCTTTACCTTGGCTATGAAACCGAATCAAATTTGTGTAATTGAGTAAGAAGCTATCGTAGGCGCTTTGAATCATTTTTTCCTCGTGTTTTGTTTTTGTAAAATCATATTCATGACTCAGTGGGGCAAATAAATATCTCCCTATAATGGGCCCCATGAAAATGATATATAAAACAAATGTCATCAAATTGGCCCCGGGCATTTTACCGATCAATATCTTGATACGCGAAATGATACCATCAGGCGCTTGGGACTGTTGTAACATGTCATCAAGTGCATCTTTACACAAAAGCATTTCAAAGGCATAAATGAAAAAAAGAATATTGAGCGACATAAAAGTGAGCTTGATGAAAGTGGCTATAACATTCACTTTCTTGATGGTATCGGTACAATAATCATAGCGATTAGAGGTGAGCAACGACAACCGATAAAATATAAAAAGAAAGAAAGAAAAGATAGCGCCAACAATTGCGGCCTCTACTTCATTATTGGTAAGCAGGTATCCAACATAAGCATAGGAGCAAAAAGCACAAACAGTAAGTAATACTTGCACCAAACCGCATAGTGCTGCATACCTGCTTGCTAAAGAATTGCTAGTTGAAAAATAAAGAGGATCAAACGAAGCAACCCTCATTAAAAAATCACGCATTACCTTTTTAATTATGCCTGTTGAGCGTTTGAAGAATCTTCTGTTTGAATATATTTCTCAGGATGCGCATCAATATCCGACTTCTTGCTAATAATGTGTTTATCGATGATATGTTGCTTTATTTTCAATTCTGATTCTAACAAACGAATTTTCTCTTCCAACATTTTATCGGCAAGTAAATACACATCGTACTCTAATTCTGTTGCGCGATTAATTGGTTTGCCACTGCTATCTTTAAGATCAGAACCACCAATTAAATGACCTTTTTTCTGAACCCCATGACGAGCAATGATTAGCGCCTTATGATTCTCATCTAAATAATCGTATGGGCTCTTAATCATCATCAACTTAAAGAAAATTGGGGCGAGCTCTATGGCCATAAATAAAAGTGTGATAAAAAGTGAAATCCAAAATCCTGCAATTTCATGAGCCAACTTTAATCGCTCTAACAATCCATCAAGCCCATTTGCTACGTTTACGTTTTGCATAAGTGCCTTTTCTTTTTCTGTAAGAATTGCTTTTCTCTTTTTTTCTGCCTCGTTCAGTTTAGCCGCATTAAGATTATCAAATCGGTTGAGCTCATCGTTAATCGCATCTAGCTGACCTTTTAGCGCTTTTGATAAAGGACCATTACCTGCTCCTACACCATTTGCTTTTCCCATTAAATTATCGGTATAGGCCTGTTCAGCCACTTTGATGCGATCCACAATTTTTTGTCTTTCAGCCACTATTTTTCCAAGGTCGCCTTCTACTACTTTAAGTCTTTCTTCAAAGTTAGCAGTGGTGCGTTTCTCATATTCTTTTTGCAGTTCAAGCTGCTTCTCATATAACTTGGCATCAATTTCTGTTTTAAACATTCTTATTTCAACCGGCTTAGAAATTGTTAAAGCAATAACCGAACCCATCAACAAGCGTGGGAGTGCGTTCCAAAATTCAGTTGGAGTGATGGCATCGGTACCATCTCCTTTCCCTGTGGAGGAAATAATAAATCGGTCGAGATTAAAAATAATTAACCCCCAAAACAACCCAAATATAACAGACAATACACAAGTAAACACGTCTATTTGATCTTTATCGATGGCATCACCCTTAGGTTGAAAAATGGTGTAAAAGGCATAACCTCCGGCAAGTGCAGCAAGTATACCGGTTGCGAGCACAATCCCGCCAAGGCAGAAGTATTTCACATGATCGGCATAGGTGCAATTCACTAAAATTCTTTTGTCGGCACCGGCACAGGTCCATAAAAATCTGGTAAATGCTCCAGGCGTCTCAATTTTATCGTAGTTCGAATGTGCCAGGTAATCGTGTGGGGTTTGATGATGTTGCATAATGGAATGATTAATGATTCTGAATGGACTTATTTATTTTTTTATAATGTATTTTTTTGTTGCAAAGCTTTGAACAGCTCATCATCTAGGATGTGTTCATTTTTTATCTGCAACCCATATTGATGATAGGATGGAAATTTAATTTCAAAGCGCTGCGGCCTAAATCCTTTTACTTTTATTTGCAATAGCTCACGCTCAATATGGTGATAGTAAGTACCGGCACGCTGCTCATAATTGAATTGTACCGGTTTGTATTTTTTATCAACATACTTTTCCTTAACCTCAAGTTGTATGGTCACCGTTTGTTTTGAAAATATTCCCCAAGCTTCAAGCGTGAATGTGCCCGTGTAATGCTTGGCATATAGTATTGGTGTTTGATGAAAAGTTACATTAACGCCATTGATGCATACTTTATAGTAGTATTGCGCATCCCAACAAAGGTAGGCAGGCACACCTTGTATGAGCGCCTGTTGTAAACTTTCGAAATAGCCAACATTCACCTTGCGCCACCTAAATAAGCAATATACCATAAGACCGAATTGCCGCATATACAGCCATGCGTATGAAGTGAACTTATTGAGCCCATTCACAAAAGGTGTAGCGATGTCAGGAATTTTCAAAAAATAAATTTTATGGCCAAATATAAAAAATCATCCCTAAAAATGGGGACTTATTTTACATCGAAACTACTTTTTCCAATCTTGATTTTTTCTTAAATCGAATAGCAGGCGGTGCAGGTAGGTCAAACTTTGGGTTGCGTTCATCCCATTATCGGTAATGGTTTTTATCTTGCCATTGTCATAGGTAATGGTAAGTGTAGCTTGTTGTGCATCCTTAAGCCCGGGGTAATAAGAGGCATTAAGTTGTTCAAAATTCATATAGTTAAGTAGGCCTATGATTTGCTGATAATCCTTCTCCTTGATGATGGTACTGTATGCCCCATCAAGCAACTTATCATCTACTCGATTGTGAGCAACGGCTTTCAATGTTGCCTTTTTGCTTTCATCTATTTGCAACTCAAAAACAGCACATTTTCCATGACATCTTGAAGTGCTATACGATATTTTAGTGATGCGATGTTTGGAGGGGAGGGGATTTTCATCAACAATTCCCCCGTACTTGTATACAAGGTAGTGCGTATCAGGTTGGCCTACATTATTCTTTTTTTGACTGTATAAACGGTATCTGATTTTATTTTTATGGATATCGGCAATCATGCATTGATACATACCAGTTTTGATTGTTTCGATTCGATAGCTGTTCGACTGAGCTAAAATCACAAGGATATTCCACTTGTCTGCAATTACAATATCGCTGAGTCCGTTTTGGTCTATATCTGCGCGCATCCAATCGGGTGTTTGATTGCTTTTTCTAAGTTGCTTGCAAAAATCGTACATATCGGTTTGCATACTTGCAGGTTGAAAACGGAGTTTTGGTTCGATGCTGCGGATGAGGTTGAGCACTTCCTCGGTAGTTGTAATGCTATCGATGTGGTTATTTTTCCTGATCGGTTTATTCGCTGTTTGGGCAATGATTTCATCACTAAAGATCCACATCAATAAAATGGCAAGAAGTGTTTTTCCAATATTTGTTTGAGTAATCATGTGATTATATTTTAGATTGTAGGATAGGAGTTTTATATTTTAACACCCATTACTAGTATATCATCCGTTTGTTCCATATCTCCGCGCCATTCAGTAATAAATTGATCAAGGTGTAAGCACTGATCATCCATATTTTTATCCTGAATACTCAAGAGTAACTCTTTAAAATTTTTCTTCATTAGTTTTTTGTCATTTTTACTGAACTGATCGGCATAGCCATCACTAAACAAATATAAGGTGTCGCCATGTTCAAGTTGAAAGTGATGTGACGTGAATGCATGCAGGTCATCGTTTATACCAATAGATTGTTTATCTGCTTTCGTATCAATGATTGTACCATTTCTGCAAATCCATAAGGGGTTGTTGGCTCCCGCCCATTTCAGTTCATTGGTATGCGTGTTGAGTGCACATATCGAAACATCCATACCATCTTTAATACTTTCTTCACTTTGAGAAAAATTTTCGGCCACAATTTGAGCTGTTTTATCCAAAATTTGTGCGGGCTCAATCAATCCAAATTCTCTTACCGCACGATTTAAAGCATTGTAGCAAACAACTGATACCAGCGCTCCCGGCACACCATGACCAGTGCAATCACAAGCTGCAAAAATGATAATGTTCTCAGAAACATGATATTGAGTTTGCTCATTGATATCAGTATTGTTCTGCGACATCACAGTTTCCATCCAGTAAAAATCTCCCGCCACAATATCTTTTGGCTTATAGAGAATAAAAGAATTTTTTAGGTATGACCTGATAATTTTTCTTTGTGGTAATATGGCGCTTTGTATCAATAAGGCATACTCAATGGATTCTGTAATTTCTTTGTTTTTTGTTTCAAGAAGTTGCTTTTGTTTTACAACTTCAGCGGTACGCTCGGTTACCTTTTCTTCAAGCAAGGTATTTTGATTAGAAAGTATTTCCTGTTTTTCCTTTTCACGGGCAAGGTTGAGCATCGAGAGCTGTTCGATCTCCTCCAATTGTTGAATGAGTTGGTGTTGATTGAGTCCATTTCGTTTACCCGATATCACACCAATAATCATAGGAAATAATATAAAAGACATGGTTACTGCTTTATCAAATAATGCACTGTTTTCGGCATTTGCACCCGAAAATACAAGAATCAAAAAGAATACAATCCATGCCACAAATCCGTAAGTAATATACTTTACTTCCCATTTTTTTTGAGTGCCTCCTTGAAAGAGCAAATAAATACAGATAAATAGGTTGTAAACAATATAGGTGAGATTGATGAACATAAACACAAACCATAGGTTGGAATAAGGGAAGATTATTTGAAGCAATGAATACAGTAGGAGCGTTGCAGTAATGAGTAACAGCGGCCACTGTTTTCTTTCCTTCTCGCTGAGCACCACCGATAAAAAACAAGCTAAAAAATGCATGGCATAGGCAATGCAGAAAGATATAAGATTACTTACATAAACCGGAATGTATAAATAATCGATACCTATTTCAATAGCAATACAAATACAAAACAGTGAAAAGTATAAATTTTCTTTCAGCTTTTTAAAGTAAAAAAATTGGGTAAACAAAATGATGCCAATGGCAAGGTAGAAGAATAGTACCGATATATCTTCCATGTCTGATGAATGATCTCTTTTATCAGATTCTTCTTTATGATTCAAAGTCAGAAAGTCAATTGATTCTGATGAGTCAAAGTCAAAAAAATGTGGTGAAACCTCGGCCTCAATACTCATTATTTTTTCTGAAATATTGAAATAGATATTCTTTTCGTCTATTCGATTATTTCGTTTTAGATAATTTATTTTTGAGGGTAAATTGGTTTCAAAAAGCTTTCTTCCATTCAATTTTAGGCTCGTTTTTGCAAAGGTGTAATATTGCAATACAAATGTTTTTCCTATTAAAAGGGTATCAAATTCGAAGGTTTGCTTCAGTAAAATTCGGTCGGTAGCTTCCGGAAAGGAAACCGTATCGGGACT
>JALRAS010000111.1 GCA_023262495.1 Bacteroidia bacterium
GTTAATATTAATGTGGTAATTGGTAATGGGGTATAGCGTATTAATAACAGGCACGGTAAAAAGAAACGATGCCAACTCCTATTTTATTTTTGCCGTGCCTGTTATCAATACGCTATACCCCATTACCAATTACCACATTAATATTACCAACTTCCCCAAACATGATTACATTGCCGAGTATTTGTTCTTGCAGCAATCTGCCACCAGAGGGCTAGAAGATTCACAAAAACTTAATTTGCTGATTACAGAAAAAAATAAAAAGTTAGAGGAGGCAAAAAATACACTAATCAAGGTAAACTCCACCTTGGAAGAAAGAATCAACAACTCTGTTCAAAAAATAAAACGATTAGCACTTTTTCCCGAACAAAATCCTAATCCGGTAATTGAGATTTCATTAGATAGTTTTGATATCATATACTTAAATCCTATTGCAATAAGTTTGTTCGAAATTAACGATGAGAATATTCAAAAAAGCAATTTGATTCAAACTCTTAAAATTGACAAAAACAAGCTACAAAAAGGAAGTCAAGAAAAAATAGAAATAGAGGTTAATGGAAAAATATTTGAACGCAATTTATTCTATAACGATCAATTTAACTCATTACGTTTATACCTTCACGATATCACCCAAATTAGATTAAAGGAAAGAGAGGAAAAAACTAAGATTGCCTTATTTATAAAACAACAAGAGAGTTTAACTACCATCCGAAAATTAAGCGACAACTACACCTTAGAGGAAAAATTCAGATTTATCAGCAAGGTGGTTGCCCAAACAATTGGATGCAACAGGTGCTCCATTTGGTTATCTAAAAATGATTTGACATCAATCATTACCGGCCATGTTTATTTATTGAACAGCGATAATTATGCTGAAGAAATGGAAATAAGTTACGATGTGGCACCTGCCTATTTTAAAGCTCTTAGAAGTAAGCAAACTATACTAGCACTTGATGCAACTAAAAATGAAGCTACTTTTGAATTTACGGATAGCTATTTAAAGCCGCTTAATATTTCGAGTATGATTGATATACCATTGCTTCAAGGCAATCAATCAATAGGCGTGCTTTGCTGCGAATTTTTTGAGATTCAAAATGAGTTTGATTCTGATACAATTGCTTTTTGCAACTCGGTAGCAGATATTATTGTATTGGCTTGCGAAACGAATGACCTAAAAGAGTCACAGAAACAGCTCGAAGTAAAAAACACATTGCTGAAAGAAAACATGGATCAAATTATTACCATGCAATCAGAAATTGTTGAAAGAGAAAAATTAGCTACTTTAGGTATGTTAATTGCCGGCATTGCGCATGAAATTAATTCACCGCTTGGAGCTATTAAGGCATCTAATGAGTACCTACACAAAATTTTTACAGAATCTTTTCTCAACGCAATTAAATACATCTCACCCGATGTAATTCAAGCAGGACTAAGTCTTTTTGCTATGCGCAATGTTGATTCTATTGCCACTACTACCCGTGATATCAGGAAGTTCCAGAAAGATGCACTTAACTATTTAGAGCATTATTTTCCTGATACAGAGAATAAAAGCTTTTATGCTAATGTGATCATCGAATTGGGTTTACAAAGTGATATTGCAAAGCTATCCGAATTTATTATTCATAAGCAAAGCAAAGAGGTATTTTTGTTTGCACAATATCTTATTCATATTTTTAAAGCCGTAAGCACCGTAGGACTTGCCGTAAACAGAGCAGGTTCGGTGGTGAAGGCCCTCAATACGTTTTCACATGGTAATATTGACCAAGAATTAAGTCATTTTAAATTACACGACAGCTTTAATTCTGTTATTACCTTGCTTTGGAATAAAATTAAATACAGTGCTTATGTAGAAAACAATATTCCGCAAGAGATCATGATTAGCGGCAGTGCTGATGAATTATCTCAGGTTTGGACAAATATTATAAACAATGCATTGCAAGCAGCTGACAACAAATGTAAAATATGGATAGACTACACCGATGAAAATGAGATGCACAGGATATGCATTTCCAATGACGGGCCGGCCATTCCCAGCGAGATTGTTCCAAAAATATTTGATGCATTTTTCTCTACCAAAAAACGTGGAGAAGGAACCGGCCTTGGATTGAACATCGTAAAAAAAATAATTGAGAAGCATCAAGGGAAAATTGAGTGCCATAGCGATGAGAAAAAAACACGCTTCCTTATTTTCTTACCTAAATTAATAGAACAATTTAAAACTATTTAAATCTAAAATATACTATTTGAAATAATGAAAAGACATCTACTAAGAAATTCACTACTTAGTTTGCTTATCCCCATTACTTTTTATTCAGAGACTCAAGCACAGAGTGATTCAAAAAAAACACAAATTAATTTTTTTGGTCATATAGAGTATGATTTTGATAAAATGCCCAATGCCAACAATTCGTTTTTTAGTTTGGGCGAACAAGACTTTTTTATCAACTCTAAAATAACTGAGGAGGTTTCATTTTTGGGTGAAAGTGTTATCAGACCTGATTTCAAAACCACTACCTTATTTGCGCCCAGCGTTGAAAGGATGCAAATCAAATATGACTATTTCAGAAATCATAGCATTGTTGCCGGTAAAATGCATACACCTCTGAACCATTGGAATGATGTATACCATCATGGCAGATTATTTTTTCCAACAGTTGACCGCCCGTTATCATTTTCCTATCTAATTCCATTGCACACCACAGGAATTAGATTACAAGGTCAAAATTTGGGAGAGCAAAAATTTGGTTATGATATTGTTAGCGGCAATGGAATTTCATCAACAGATTTCAGCAACCTAGGTTTTAATAAGTCTTTTCTAACTTCTTTTCATATTAAGCCATTTGATTATACCAAGTTTCAAATTTCATATTATTACGACTTTATAGAGAATAACCAATCAGGCGTGCATAGCGGACATTCCACTGCCTCTCATCAAACGCAGAGCAAAATATACAAAGGCAATGTTCGCTATCAATTATTTAGCTTTTCTGCTGCTTACTTTTCCAACAAGTTTGAATTTTTGAATGAAACAGTGTATAATTTATCGGGTAGTGATACTTTGGGAACAGCCAAAAATTTTAGTTTATATGCCTATGCGGGTTATCGAATAAAAGGTAAGTACGTGCCTTACATCAGTTTCGATCATCTCAAAACGGCTAGTAATGATGTACACGTGGGTCCCCTGGAATTAAACCGGCTGCTGATTGGCATGCGATATGAAATTTCGCATCAAATAAATATTAAAGTACACTTGGCTGCTGTATCTACCGGACACAGTGTATCACATGCTATTGGGCATGCTATGGATGACAACAGTTATGAATTTAAAATACAGTTGTCTTATGGTTTATAAAATAATATACAAATACCTAGGGTTACTGCTTTGCTTAGTTGCAAGCCACAACTTGTTTGCACAGAGCAATGATACTTATCTTGTAATTGTAAACGAAACGGTTAACAATTCAATTAAGAAGAAGGAAGTTAATGCCTATTTAAGGGGTGAAAAAAACTATTGGCCTAATGGTACAAAGGTTGTTATCTCACTCCCTTCTCCCAAATCGGAACTAGCTGTTGACGTTGCACAAGCTATTTTTAAAACCAACGTTACGGGAATGCAAAAATATTGGCTTTCGTTAATTTTTCAAGGGCGTGTAGATCCTCCTAACTTCATTATGACAGATGAAGAAACAATTGCCTTCGTAAAAGCAAACAAGGGAGCAATTGGAGTTATTCAATCGAAAAACAAACAGCTGGCAAACGATCTCCTCATTAAATTCAAGGATTTAAATCCATGAAAAAAATTTCAGATAGTTTATCGGCTAAGCTATGGCTCTACTATTCAGTTGTAATACTGCTGCTTTTTGCGGTGGTCATCTATTATTTTCCCGAAAAACAAAAAGAATCGATTATCAAATATCGGAGCCTTGAGCTAAATGAATTAAGTAGGAACATTGCTATGGGTGTTGAGTTATCGCTTGAAGACGATAACTTTCAACAGCTTGATAAATCGATTCAATATTATAAAAATCGCAAAGATGAGTTCGACTTTTTGTACCTTGTATTGGGAGATTCTGTTGGCAACGGGGAGCAAATATTTGCGCAAATAGGTGATGAACAAACAGGTTATCCTAATATCAAACAATCCAAATTTATTGTTGCACAAACTATTGTAAAAACAAAAAATATAAAAGGAAAAGTTATTATTGGACTCCGCAAAGAAAGGGTTGAGAAGGAGGTGCAAGAGAACAATACAACTCTATACGTGTTGCTTATTGGCATGATGATGTTAATCATCGCTGTGTTCTATTTTCTTGCACAAACTATTGCCAATCCAATCAAAAATGCAATTAAAAATGCTAAAATTTTACAGGCAGGAGATTTTAATTCCTTTAAGCAAGTAAGTTTTGGCAGTAAGGATGAAATTGCTGAGCTACAAGGCGCATTGATTAGTTTGAAAGACACCTTAATTGCTCAGCGAGATGAAAATAGCAACCTATTGGCAAACCTCGAATTTAAGATAAATGAAAGAACTAAAAGTTTGAATGAAACATTACTGATGCTCAATGAAGCCCAAGCAATTGCCTCACTCGGGTATTTTAGTTGTTGGGTTGACAGAGATAAAATTGATTTTTCTGAGAACTTGATTTTATTGTTGAATTTATCAGCAACAAAATATCATCGCATCAAAGACCTTGTGCAAATCATTGATGAGGATTACAAA
The DNA here is from genome assembly GCA_023262495.1 of Bacteroidia bacterium. Taxonomy (GTDB): domain Bacteria; phylum Bacteroidota; class Bacteroidia; order UBA4408; family UBA4408; genus CAIKXD01. The sequence goes on from JALRAS010000111.1 coordinate 4,718, forward strand.
CACATTTTGAACGAAAATTTTTATGCTAAGGATGAAGGAAGCTTTAGCTTTGAAGTTAAAACAAGCATTTATGATTCAAACAATGACTTTAACAAGTGGCTATTTATAAGCGGAAATCGCAAGTTTGATGAACAATCGAAAGACTACCACCTATCAGGCATCATACAATTAATTACACAGCAAAAGAAGGCGCAGGCGGAGGTAAATACACTTTCGCATGCCGTGCGCGACTCCTCCACAAGTATTATCATTACCGACATCAATAGAAAAATTATTTGGGTAAATGATAGTGTTACAAAAATGACCGGCTATACACGTGAGGAAATTATTGGCAACACGCCCAAAATGTTTCAATTCCCGGGCACCGACAAGTCAACAATTGAGGCCATTAAAACAAATTTACGCAACCTAAAAAAGTTCAAGGTTGAAATTGAAAATCAAGGTAAAAGCGGCCATACTTATTGGTTAGAACTATATATTCAGCCAATCATCAATGAAATAGGTAAACCAGAAGGTTATATGGCTATTGAGATTGACATTAGCGACCGAAAGGCTAAAGAAAAACTCATCAATAATTACATTCTTGAAATTGAAGATAAGCAGAAAGAAATCATTCTAATGAATGAAACACTTGCAGCCCGTGTGGCCGAAAAAACAAGAGATTTAGAATTTACCATATCGCAGTTGAAACAGTCGCAAGAAGAGGTGGTGAAGAAGGAAAAGATGGCTGTTATTGGGGTTTTAGTATCGGGAATTGCCCATGAGATTAATAATCCTTTAGGAGCTATTAAAGCATCGGTTGACAACCTCAACTACCTATTTTCAGATGATTTACTTCAATTCTTGATCAATTTATCAAATGATGATTTAAGAACTGTGATAGACCTTTACAATCAATTCCATCAACTGCCCAAATATACTACGCTCGAACAAAGAAGATATACCAAGAAGTTATCGGAAGAAATTCAACAACAACTGCCTGCGCATTTGAATTATAGCGATACAGCCAGATTACTTGTTGAGATTGGCATGGTTTCGCTCAATACAGAAACAATTTTGCTACTTTCAAAGACTAATTTTTATCAAATTCTAAAGGCCCTAAGAGTGCTGATTAACATTAAGCGCTCTATGGAAACAATCAATGAAGGTGCTGTAAAGGGGGCTCGAATTATCAGAGCTTTAGGAGTTTATTCATACAATTCGAGTCAAAATCAAAAACATCTTTTCAACTTGAATGACAATATCAATAATGTAGTTACCCTGTTATGGAATAAAATAAAAAACAAGGCAACTATCATCAATTCTATCCCTGAAGATTTGGAAATTTCGGGTTATGAAGATGAACTTTCGCAGGTTTGGCTAAATATTATTAACAATGCCCTGCAAGCATGTCAAACTCAATGCGAGATTTTAATTGGTTATGAAAGGCAAGACAATGTACACCTCATCACTTTAAGTAACAACGGGCCTAAAATTCCGAAAGATATAATTGGAAGAATCTTCGATGAGTTTTTTACAACAAAGAGAAGAGGCGAAGGAACAGGGCTGGGTTTAAACATTGTAAGAAAAATTGTTGAGAAACATGGAGGAGAAATTTTTTGTACAAGTGATGATAATTTTACTACATTTACAATTAAACTACCTTTAGCTTAATTATAACTGACACCACACCATGAAAATAATCGAACATAAACCATTAGAAGATTATTCATGAAAAAACTTGCCATACTTGCTGTAGATGATGAAAAAATAATTCTTGATTCAATAAAAATACAAATTGAGAAGAACTTCAGTCATAAATATATATTTGATTATGCCGATAATCCTCCAGAGGCACTAGAAGTAATTGATGAATTAATGCAGGAGGATATTAGCTTGTTATTGGTAATTTCTGATTATATGATGCCCGGCATGAATGGAGAAGAATTTGCCAGCGCTCTGAAGTCAAAAATGAAAAATGTCAATATTTTAATGTTAACAGGTCATATGTCAGAAGAGAAGGGGCTCGACTTGATAGAAAAAAATATTGTTCTTAAGGTAATGCAAAAACCTTGGAAGGAAGAATCGTTGATTGAATTTATAAATAAACTCTCTGAAAATGTCTAAACCCAAAGTGATCATACTGGTTGATGATGAATTTATTATTTTAGAATCTTTAAAAATTCAACTAAGCCGAATTATATCTTCTGATCATAAATTAGAATTGGCCTCCTCGGGTGAAGAGGCTATTGGGCTAATAAACGAGTTGCACGATGAAGGAGAGGATTTGGCGCTCGTTATTTCTGACTTTAACATTGATTCTTATAAAGGCACCGATGTATTGAAGCATGCTTTAGGGCTTTATCCCCTGGTAAAGAAAATTATATTAACCGGCCAAGCAGATACCAAAGCGATAAACGAATTCGAGGAAAAATATGGCATCGATGCTATCCTGGAAAAGCCGTGGGATTTAGCAAGTATTAAGTCTATTGTAGATTCAATTGATCATTCAAGGCTTCCTAATTAACCAGTTGTTTACAATTTTAATGCTTTATGAAGGAGCAGTGTTTTTTTAACCTAAACATAGTGTCATCAATCTTAATGAGATTGATTGAGGTAAAAAAAATCTCCTGTATTTTTATCGTATTGATTAGTGCTTATGGCTTGTGCACGGCACAAACTGTGCGGCATAAAAATCAATACGGAGATGCTTATGTTTATGCTGATGGAGAAACATTGCGTTCTAAAAACCAATATGGTGATGCCTTGTACTATTTTGATGGCAAGACCATTCGACAAAAAAATCAATACGGAGACGCACTTTATTATCTAGATGGCAATACTGTAAAAATCAAAAATCAATATGGCGATCCTTTGTATTATTTTGATGGAAAAACCATTAAGCTCAAAAACGAATATGGTGACCCTTTGTACTATGTTGATGGCAATGTTTTAAAAAGCAAAAATCAGTATGGCGATCCACTCTTTTATTTTGAAGGATTGGCCGAAAAATGGTTAATCGTTTGCCTGATTCGATAGCAATAAAAGATCGAATCAAAGAACTTTCATTTGCTTTTTTTTACCGAATTTTTCAAGAACTCAATATTTGCTATGATTCCGCAACAGTTGGCTTGCGTGATTTAAGGATGCCTGATGCCACTAAATTATAAAGTGTTCCCATGACTAATATCAGAACAACATTAATAACGAAAAGTGAAATCGGATTTTTTTGAATAGCAACCATTTGATCCATAGTCTTTTTTTGCTTGGCTGATATCTGTCCGGATTTATCATTGATTTTGTCGACCTGAATTTTTATGCTTTTATCAATGATATCATTAAGGGCCTTTTCATTGGTTTTAATAATCACAGAAATTGCGGTTGCGGCAATTAATGCCCATACAAGCACCACCTTCTCGCCATAGCTGAAAAGAGTTTTAAACGAAGCATATCCGTTGGCATCATATTTTTAAACCTATATAAGGTAAAAGATAGCAACCCAATACCAAGAGCAAAATTGAGCATAGATACATACTTTGAATACTGCTGAGTCATGACAGATGCATTGAGATAAAAAAGCTCTAAGGTGGTGAATACAATACTTGGAAGTGCTAATAAAGATGCCGGGAGAATAATTTTTTTAATCATTTGGATAGAATAAGATATTTGTTTCAGTTGAGTTATATGCTGAGATTATCAAAACAACCGAAATACCCGGAAAAATCAGTAAATAAAATTGAGTATCGTTTAAGGTGCCTTTTGCTTGTATACTGCCGAAACAATCAAGCAATGTAATATTCCTGTAAACAATATTGCTACAGCGTAGGAGAAAGATGATGTTAAAGGATTGCTTGCAATGTCACGAGTTCGGTCGAAGATTTGCTTCTCCTTGGCAGTTATAGCCCCTTTTTTGTTGGTTAATTCCTTAATCTGTAATTCAAGTGCTATTTCACTCAGTTTCTTGGTTTCCTCTCTGAAAGTAAAGCTGATAATCATAGAGGCCAAAAAGCCAAATAAGGCCCACACCACAACAATCCGGTAAGCGTGACTAAAAATCTTTTTAAATGTAAACACCCCTTGTTCATTGACTGATTTACGATATCTTCCTATAAAGAACAGCATGATTGCTATTGATAAAACAAAATCAACCAAGGTTATATATTTGAATGCACCTGTAGCTTGTATTTGCTCGGGATGAGTGAGATTGTATAAGAAAAATAGTAATGAAGGTGATGCCAAGAAAACAGCAGGCAGTAAAAACTTTGTAAGGAATGGTTTCATGAGTTTAATTCAGTTTTTTGGGTGGTGGTAATAAGCAGTTAAAATATTTAAAGTTGATGCAATAATACAATTTACATCTGTATTATTAGTATGTATTTTCCAATAGTCGAAAAAATAATTTTTTGTTGTGACTATATACTTACATTTGCCCATACTACCGCATAAAACAAATCCTTCATGATTTATTCCAAAAGATTTTTTTCCAGTTTACTATTATTTTTTTTCTTTATCATTACTTCTGAGAGCTTTGCCAACGTAAAAGTTAAGTTTATTGGAGTTAAACCTAAAAGTACCGATACGATTGAGGCCGTTAATATTTTTGAGCATTATGTGTGGGA
>JALRAS010000112.1 GCA_023262495.1 Bacteroidia bacterium
ATGATTGAAAATAATAATCAATCAATTACCGAAGTGGATAATATTGATTTGCCGAATGCCTCTAGCACATCAGAGTTACCAATAGATAATCAAGCTATTGATGGGGAAAGATCGAAGACAATCGTATTTTCAAAAATGCCACTTTTAACATTTAAAATGATTGAGCAAAAACTAAATCATATGATAAATGAAAATAAATATGAAGGACTTATTAATGATGATTACTTTAATAATATAAAGAAGTTTCATTATTTTATAAGTGCTTATGCTGGTATGCAAGCAGTAAACAAACAAATTAAAGCGGATCCAATGTTTACCGAATATGCTGATATTAGGAACGCTTCAGAAAAGAATATTAATACCAGGTATTTTGGCATAAATTTAACTATTGAAAATAAGGATTTGATGTTTCAAACAGGTATTGAATACAACGCCATTGGGGAGCAAAATAATTATGAAGCCAAAAGCAAACAATGGATAAAAAATGATGAGAAAGTTTGGGATGTATACAACAAACAAATCATAAAAATAGATACTGTGTATCATTTTGGAATTGTAAATTATAATCAAACAATAGTGAATGTAAAAGACAGCACATTGCTCACAAAATCAGATAGTATTTTTGCATATCAAACAGATAACGCAATCGCAAAAGCAAATGCAAAAACTACCATCAATTATTTGGAAATTCCATTGATGGTGGGTTATCAATTTAAATTTGGCAACCTTGCTATTGCCCCTTTTGTAGGAATTTCAGTTGGCTATTTAACTAAATCTCAAGGAATGTATATCAATAAAACTATCACAGGAATTGAAGAAATTAATGATGCAAATTTGATGACAACCTTCAACTTTAACTATCAATTAAAACTACAATTAGGATATAATATCAATGATAATTTTATGTTGACATTAACACCACAATACAGAAATAATTTATTTTCTGTGAGCCCTAAATCTAGTGAAATAAGCACTAAATACAGCACTATTGGTGCTTCATTTGGTTTGAGTTACAAACTGTAATAAGGCTGAATAAGCCCTACAAGTAATTCTAGCCAATGCTGATCTATTTCATCAAAGTCATTCAACTTATCGCTATCCACATCAAGTACACCGCAAATCATTTTTTTCCTATCAAACAGCGGCACAACAATTTCCGATTTTGATAAGCTGCTGCAAGCAATATGTCCGGGAAAGTGATCCACATTTTCAACCAAAATAGTTTGCTCCTCGGCCCAGGCAGTGCCACATACTCCGCGTCCTTTTGCAATGCGTGTGCAGGCCACCGTTCCCTGAAAAGGGCCTAATACCAACTCATTATCTTGTATTAAGTAAAATCCAACCCAAAAAAAGCCCATGCCATACTTAAGTATAGCACATAAATTGGCCATGTTGGCTACTTGATTTGTTTCGGCTGCCAACAGAGCTTTTGCTTGATTGTATATCAGTTGATAACGTAAGTTTTTATCTGTTGTTGCAGGAATTTCAAATGATTCTGCCATAGCTTTCTACATTTTATTTACCATAATATTGTATGCCACTTCATGATTTGATAATAAATCTAATTGCTGAAAACCCTTGATATAATAACCTTTTAAAGGATTAAAGTAAATCTCTTTGGCGTTTTTAAAAAGAAAATTACTACCAAATGAGTTTAAAGTCATGTGCACAAGCTGATTGTGATGATAATGTATAAAGGCCTCCTGTAAATTGAGCTTTTTATCCGTACACGTTAAATGATAAATGAGTGTATCGGCATTCCTGCTTGTATCAATCCTTAATGCACCTTTATATGCGGGCTTATTCGTGTTCACTGCTTCTAAAAAATCCATTTCCTTTATCCAATCGGCATGTGCCATGATTACGGTATCTGATTGCCCATTGATGCTTACAATTTTCCTTAAATCATGATGTTGCAACGAGTCGAGGAAAAACAAAATGATATTCTTAGGATTCACTGTTATGCTGTTCGCAGCATCATTTTTTTTACTGTCGTAACATGATGTAAAAGTGAGCGCAGCAATGCAAATACATAAAAGGTTTGAAATAACTTTTGGCACGATATACGTTTAAAAAAAGCCGCCTGTATAAAGGCGGCTTGTATCATTAGATATCAAATTTTATTCCTTGTGCGAGAGGCAATTGACTGCCATAATTGATGGTATTTGTTTGTCTGCGCATGTATGCTTTCCATGCATCAGAGCCACTTTCGCGTCCGCCACCGGTTTCTTTCTCACCCCCAAAAGCACCACCAATTTCGGCACCCGAAGTACCAATGTTTACATTGGCAATACCACAATCAGAGCCATTCACAGAGAGGAACAATTCCATTTCGCGCATGCTGTTAGTAAAAATAGATGATGATAACCCTTGCGGCACGTTATTTTGCATGTCAATAGCCTCTTCAATAGTCTTATATTTCATCACATACAAAATTGGTGCAAATGTTTCTTGCTGTACAATAGCATATGCATTTTGCGCCTCAATAATGCATGGCTTAACATAACAACCACCTTCATAACCTTTAACTTGCTGAACACCACCTTCAACAATCATTTTACCTCCCTGTGCTTTGGCTTGTTCAATAGCATTTAAATAATCATTTACAGCACCTTTGTCAATCAATGGGCCTACATGGTTATTTTTATCTAAAGGGTTGCCTATGCTCAATTGTGCATACGCCTTTTTAAGCACATCCAATGTTTTATCATAAACACTTTCGTGTACAATTAATCTACGGGTAGAGGTACAACGTTGCCCTGCAGTTCCAACAGCGCCAAAAACAGCACCTACAAGCACCATATTTAAATCGGCATGTTCTGAAACAATAATAGCATTATTACCTCCCAATTCTAAAATCGTTTTTCCGAAACGACCGGCAACCACACTCGAAACCTTTCTTCCAATGCGTGTTGAGCCCGTAAACGAAACCAATGGAATACGATGATCATTATTGATTAAATCACCCATGGCATTGCCGGTAACAAGGCAACTTACACCTTCAGGAACATTGTTATTCCTTAATACCTCAGCAATAATATTTTGACATGCTACGCCACACAGAGGCGTTTTAGAGCTTGGCTTCCATATACACACATCACCGCAAACCCAAGCAATCATTGAGTTCCAACTCCATACAGCCACCGGAAAATTAAAAGCAGAAATAATGCCCACCACGCCTAAAGCATGCCATTGCTCATACATCCTATGTTGTGGTCGCTCACTATGCATGGTTAAGCCATATAATTGACGAGATAAACCAACTGCAAAATCGCAGATATCAATAATTTCCTGCACTTCGCCTAAGCCTTCTTGCAAACTTTTACCCATCTCATAACTCACTAATTGACCCAATGGCTCTTTGTATTTTCTGAATTGCTCACCCATTTGACGAACAATTTCTCCACGCTTGGGTGCAGGAATATTGCGCCACACTTTAAAGGCCTCTGTGGCAGTTTTCATTACTGCTTGATAATCGCCTTCGGTAGCACAATTTACACTACCAATTAAGCTACCATCCACGGGAGAGTAAGAATCAAGTCGGGCACCCTTTGTTTCGAAATGTTGTAGACCTGTTGATGCACCGTAGTTAATATCTTTGATGTTTAATTCTTTCAGAAATTTGGCTACTTCGGCCGATTTTTGAACTGCTGTTTCCATAAGGGTTGTATTAATTTTGAGATATAAATTTGATCACTAAAATGATCTTTTGAAAAGTTATATTGCTACCAACAAGCTTTTAATTTTCATCATTAGCATACGTGAGGTTGATGATTTTTTTTTATTTTAAAACTGTTGGTTAGTGCGTTAAAAGTATCTTTTCAAATAGTTTCAAATTACTTTATTTGATTGTATTGTTAGTCTAAAAAAGGATAGCGATAGTCTGTAGCAGGAACAAATGTTTCCTTGATTGTTCTAGGCGACACCCATCTCAATAAATTAATCATACTGCCTGCTTTGTCGTTGGTCCCGCTTCCGCGCGCGCCACCAAAAGGTTGCTGACCAACCACAGCACCTGTGCACTTATCATTGATGTAAAAGTTACCCGCACTATTGCTTAGTTTTTTTGTAGCCAATTCAATTGCATATCTGTCTTGTGAAATGATCGCACCCGTTAGCGCATAAACCGATGTTTTGTCAACAATATCAAGCGTTTCCTCAAACTCATTGCTATCATAAACATATAGGGTTAACACCGGTCCAAAAAGCTCTTCACACATTGTTACATAATAGGGGTCTTTTGTTACAATTACAGTTGGCTCAATAAACCAACCTTTTGATTTATCGTAATTGCCACCTGCAATAATTTCAACATTGTTATCCTTTTTGGCAGCATCAATATATTTAGCTAATTTGTCAAATGATTTCTCATCGATAACAGCATTAATAAAGTTGCTAAAATCTTCGGTTGGACCCATTTTAAACGACTTCAAATCAGCCATTAAAAGGGTTTTTGTTTCTTCCCACAAGTTTGAAGGAATATAGGCCCTTGAAGCTGCGCTGCATTTTTGTCCTTGATATTCAAAGGCACCTCTTGAAAGCGCTGTTACCAATGTTTTAACATCGGCAGTGGGGTGAGCCATAATAAAATCTTTTCCACCTGTTTCGCCTACAATGCGCGGATAGCTCTTATACAAATGAATGTTGTTGCCTATTTGTTTCCAAATATCTTGAAACACACCCGTAGACCCCGTAAAATGAATTCCTGCAAAATCAGGATGTTTAAAAATGATATCTCCTGCATCGGGGCCCGATACGTATACCAAATTAATTACACCATCGGGCACACCGGCTGCTTTGAATAACTGCATCAATACATTGGCTGCATAAATTTGGGTGTTGGCAGGTTTCCACACCACCACGTTACCCATCAAAGCAGCACTTGATGGCAAATTACCCGCAATAGCGGTAAAGTTAAACGGAGTTAGCGCAAACACAAAACCCTCTAGTGGTCTTTGTTCAACGCGATTCCAAATACCGGGTGAAGAAATAGGTTGCTGCTTGTAAATCTCTGTCATGTATTGCACGTTAAAGCGCAAAAAATCAGTAAACTCGCAGGCTGCATCAATCTCGGCTTGATACACATTTTTACTTTGCCCCATCATAGTGGCAGCATTCAATTTCATTCTAAAGGGACCTGCAGCCAATTCGGCCGCTTTTAAAAATATTGAAGCACGATGTTCCCAGCCCATGTTTACCCAATTTTCGCGCGCAGCTAGCGCTGCATCAATTGCTTGCGTTACATGCGTTTTATTTCCTTTGTGATAATGACCAAGTATGTGCTTATGATCGTGTGGTGAAGTAAGTACAGCCGTATCATTGGTGCGCACCTCTTTATTACCAATATACATTGGTATATCCATTTGTTGTGCACGCATCACTGCAATAGTGTCTTGCAACTGTTTGCGCTCAAGAGAGTTTGGAGCATAATTTTTAACCGGTTCGTTAACTGCTACCGGCACATTAAAAAAGCCTGTCGACATAGGTTCAATTTTTTTAAAATTAGAAGCACAAAGGTAACTTTTTTAGTCATATGCCTTCTACCGATTATTTTGTGTGTGGCCGAATTACAATTCACCTTAACTGACCAACAACAAGAACAAAACAGTATTACATTTGTTATTACAATAGCCATCGCATCGCATGAAAACTCAATATTGCTTTACCCTCTATTTATTAAGTCTTCTCTTACTGCAAAATGCTTGCGGTCAACCTGTGAGCAACCCAAAAAACACGAGTAAGCAGTCACAGGTAGAGGCATTATCAGGCATTTCAAATCATCCCTATTATTCACGCACCGATACCGGTAAATTAGTGCTTGACGACAGCATTTGGAAAAGAATCCTAACTCCCGAGTTATATGAAGTTTCACGTCATGCTGAAACAGAACGAGCTTTTACGGGAAAGTACTGGAACACCGAGGATAAAGGCACCTACTTTTGCGCTGCTTGTGGTAACAAATTATTTAGATCAGATGCGAAATTCGAAAGTGGCTGCGGGTGGCCTAGTTTTTACGAACAAGTGAGTCAACAATCTGTAGTTTTTAAGCAAGATAATAGCTATGGTATGCAACGTACCGAAGCGCTCTGCGGAAGATGCAACGGGCATTTAGGGCACTTATTTGACGATGGCCCACCGCCAACCGGCAAAAGATATTGCATGAACTCTATAGCGCTCGATTTTGTACCCGATGCCAAATAACAAACACATGATTAAAAAACTCATTATTATTATTGCTGCAACACTTACTAACTTGCACGCCCAAAATATCAAAACTATGACAAAAGAACATACAGAAATGATTACCCTTGGAGGTGGCTGTTATTGGTGCATTGAAGCAGTTTTCCAAAAACTAGAGGGCGTTACAAAAGTAGAGTCGGGGTTTTCGGGAGGCACCGTTAAAAACCCTGCTTACAGGGAAGTGTGCAACGGGACTACCGGACATGCCGAAGTGGTACAAATTACTTTTGATAACACCAAAACCAGCATAGAAGAAATTTTAAAAGTATTTTTTACCGTGCATGACCCTACCACGTTAAACAGACAAGGGGCCGATGTTGGCACTCAGTATCGTTCGGCCATATTTTATCACAATCAGCAACAATTTCAAATTGCAAAATCTGTGATTGATAAACTTAATAAAGCAAAAGTTTATGACCATCCCATTGTTACTGAATTGAGTGCTTACACAGTTTTTTATAAGGCCGATGACTATCATCAAAACTACTACAACGATAATAAAAACGCCCCTTATTGCCGAATGGTGATACAACCAAAAATAGAAAAATTTGAAAAGGTGTTTAAAGATAAAGTTAAGAAGTAAATCGTTCTATTTACCAGCTACCACCTGCACCACCACCGCCAAAGCTACCGCCACCAAAACCACCGAAGCCACCACCCCCGGAGCTACCTCCACCAAAGCCGCCTGATCTTCCGCCTCCAAAGCCACTACCGAAGCCACCAAAACCTCCCCAAAAAATAGGCCCTGAACTACGATAGGTGCGACCGCCAACACCACCACCTCCTCTGCCTAAAATTTTAATCAACACAATAACAATGATGACAATGATGATGATTTTGAGGATGGAACCTTTAGGTTTTTTTCCTTGCTGTACAGCATCAGGTTTAAACTTTCCGGTAAGGAGGTTAATGATATCTGTAGTGCCCTCATCAAGACCTTGGTAATACTGCTTGTTTCTGAAATTTGGTTTAAACCTATTTTCAATGATCCTACGCGACATGGCATCAGTAACAAATTCCTCGGTACCATAACCGGTGGCTATAAATACCTTTCGTTCGGCAGGAGCTATCAAAATTAAAATTCCATTATTTTTCCCTTTCTGCCCTATCCCCCACTTCTCACCTAGTTCAAAGGCGTAATCGGCAATGTCGTATTCACCAATACTTATTAAGGTAACTATGGCTATTTGCGTAGAATTACTGTCGTTAAAAGCCACTAATTTTCTTTCTAGTGCGCTTACCTCATTAGCAGACATTACAGCAGCAAAATCGTTGACCAGTTTTGGCGGATTAGGCCTTTCGGGAAAAGTTTGCGCCACAAGTCCTATTGAGGTAAGCAGCATCAAAAACGCTGTAATGATACAGATTAATGATGTGCTTTGCGAAGTGCTTTTATTGGTATGAAATATCGTTGGGAAGCTCATTGCTGTCGTCATGCTTAATCGGGAAATATTTTTTAAGTGCATCACCGCATGCGAGCACCGCTTCTTTGACTCCCTCAACAAATTCGCCTTTGATAAAATGTTGTTGCATGATATCCTTGCTATGATTCCAAAAATCGGAACCAACTTTTTCATGTATGCCACTATCTCCAATTATCGCAAATTTGTGTGATTGCTCTGCGATGTATATCATTACTCCGTTTCGCAAAGCAGTGTTGGTCATGCCTAACTTTTCAAAAAGCTCAGTAGCGCGGGCAATAGCATCACCCTTACAAACCTTTTCGATATGCACTCTGATTTCGCCTGAGGTACTTTTTTCGGCCAAAGCAATGGCATCGACCACAATTTTTTCCTGCTCAGCGTTGAGTATTCTTGACATATTTAGAATTTAACATCCGGAGGGCCTTCAGCACCTACCACCGATCTGAAATAGCCTTTTTGACTGAATCCGAAGAGACCCGCAAATAAATTGTTTGGGAATGTTCTTACCATGAGGTTGTAATCCTTAACAGCCTCATTAAAGTTTTTACGTTGTATGCCAATTCTATTTTCGGTACCTTCCAACTGTGTTTGCAAATCGCGAAAATTTTCATTGGCTTTGAGGTCGGGATATCTTTCTACAGATACAAGCAAACGAGATAAAGCCGTTGACAGTCCATCTTGTGCTTGTTGAAATTTAGCAATATTTTCGGCAGATAAATCATTGGCCTCTATTTTCACACCTGTAGCGCTAGCTCTCGCTTTAACCACATCGGTGAGGGTTGATTTTTCAAAATCGGCATACCCTTTTACTGTATTCACCAAGTTGGGGATCAAATCATTTCTTCGTTGATAAGCATTTTCTACTTGCGCCCATTTTTCTTTTACATTTTCATCCATCTCCACCATTTTATTGTAGGAGCCAACAAATAGTTGGTAAATCACGAAAAGAACGATTGCAACAGCGGCTGCAATGATTAATTTTTTCTTCATTTTAAGGGTTATTTAGTAGATTATAATTATACAATTTTGACTTCATGAATTCGGTTAATTGGAATCACCACACCGCCTTTTAAGATAATTCTTTTGTCGGTGGTTGCCCAAATAGTTGTTTCAACTTGCTTGATACTTTCAGTATCTTCAAAAATAATTTTAATTTTAGTTTGCTCAACATTGCCTAAGGTAGTAGCTCTTTCCAAATCAAGCATTCTGTTTTTAATTTCTTCGCGAGACTTTAAAACTTCGTTAGCAGGGAAAGAGAGATTCGCAATACTTTCTTTACTTACAATGATTGGATTTTGTTGCTGACTTTTCATAAAACACAAATTAAATGATTAAACCAAAAATTAAACGCCCTAACATTGAGCAAATATTATGCCCCAAGAACTTACATCTATGTTAAGATAATATAAAACGATTGTTTTTGCTAAATGTTACGTTCCATTACATAATCGTTCATAAAGTAGCCCTCACCTATCTCAATATCCACCTCTTTAATGATTTTAAACCCTTGTTTTTCGTAGAAAAAACGTGCCATGTTATGTCGATTAACATTTAAAATCAGAGATTTTCCCTCTTTTAAAGCACAATAATCCATCACACTTTTAAGTAATGCATTGCCTACATGTTTACC
>JALRAS010000113.1:0-4812 GCA_023262495.1 Bacteroidia bacterium
AAGCAAAAGGCGTGGCCACAAGTCCTAAATTATCGTACACTACCTTTAACTTCAGCGCATAATTGCCCTGATGGGCGTCAGTACTTTGAACAGCAGAACCCGGCTCACTTGCTTCAGAAGTTACCCAATTCATTAAACTTCCTGCATTCCAATCTTCGAAGGAACCATTTAAAAACTGGGCCTTGATGCCGGCACTAGGCAATAAACAGCATATAAGAGCAAAACCAAAATTGAAATAAAATTTTTGATGTGTGAATAAAGTTTTACTCATGTAGCAATATTTAGGGGTTTAGCTAATTGATGTAGTATTTTTCAAAAGTATAAAATTTAAATGCAAATCAACAATCAGCACAAGCAACCTGCAAAGCGCACAAACAAATGCGAATAAGCATTAAATGGGGCTATTTGCAAATCTTCCAAAAACACCGAGTGGAAGTTTAACACCTGAGGCAGCATTTAAAAACAACTCCCCAATCTCAAGCTGTTTACCTGCTTTTTTGTTTAATAAGTTCTCTAAAATTAAACTCGAAAGACCAAGGGAGTACGCATTTAAAATTAAAAAATGATGTTCGTGATGAAGCAACTGCAACACATGATTCACCATTTCATTTAATTGCTCTTCAAGCTTCCACTTTTCACCATTGGGGCCATGCCCAAATGCAGGTGGATCGAGCACGATACCATGATATTTGTTACCCCTCTTCAATTCGCGTTTCACAAATTTGAGGGCATCCTCTACCACCCATCTGATATCACTTAGCTGCGACAACTGACTATTTTCATTAGCCCAAGTTACCACTTGCTTAATACTATCAACATGCGTTACCTCGGCACCTGCTGCTCTGGCAGCTAATGATGCACCGCCCGTGTAGGCAAACAAGTTTAAAAAGCGTGGCACCGCAATACCGCTTGCCTTGGCATGCAATACCTGCTTGTATATAAAATCCCAATTGGAAGCTTGTTCAGGAAAAACACCCACATGTTTGAAAGAGGTTAATCCTAGTCTAAAAACAATATTACTTTGTTGTTGCCCACTTCGTAAACCATATGAAATACGCCACTGCTCGGGCGATTCTTTTAAATGCTGCCACTTACCCGAAGAACTGGAGGTTGGATTAAATTTCAAGTGTGCGCGTTTTTCCCATTCCTGCCGGCTCCACTGCGGCTCCCATAGCGCTTGGGGCTCGGGCCTAATGGTTACATACTTGCCAAAGCGTTCCAACTTCTCAAAATTACCACAATCGAGTAATTCGTAATCTGAAAAATATTGCGGTTGCAGCGTAATGATATTACTCATTTTGTGTGTTATATAATGCCCAATTCGTATCCCTTATCTTTGCAAATCTGCAACAAAGATGGCAATGTTTTTTTAATAATAACTGATGCTTTCAAACTATCGTGCATGACAACAACAGCATCATTTTTTAAATGACTTACCACATTGTTTAGGCATTGCCCGGTGTGCCTTTCAGGTAACCAATCGTATGATAAAATACTCCACATAACAATTCGATACTCTGATTTTACTGCCTTTATTTGTTGGCGTGTAATTTTACCATAAGGCGGTCGAAACAATAGTTTACCTTGATGTTCATATCCATTTTGGCCAATCGCTTCCTTGCATGCTTCAATATCCTGCACATATTTTTCTGTACACGTTTTCCAACCGTTTAAATGATGTTGTGTGTGATTGCCTACTTGATGACCTTCGGCAATTAATTCACGGAATAATTCTTTATGCTTTTCTATATTAACCCCGATGCAAAAAAAGGTAGCTTTGGCGTTCATCTTATTCAGCTCATTTAAAACAAAATCAGTTACCGAAGGAGTAGGTCCATCATCAAAACTGAGATATATTTTCTTTTGGGAACAGGCAGGCATCTTCCACTCCAAAGAATGATAAAGCCCGGTAATTATTTTGGGTGGACTAATAATTTGCATGCAATATGGTGAAGTCCATCAGGCAAGAAAAATTTATTGCTAAACAATCCAATCAAGTTGATTCAACACCTTTTGCATGCCTTCTTCAAGCGTTATCATAGGTCTGTTCAACAATTTTTTCATCTTCTTCACATCAGGTCTCCTGCGGGTCATGTCGCCCTCCTCTAATGCAGCAAGATGCTGAATTTTTGATTCGGAATTAGTAAGTTTAATAATGGTTTGAGCAAGCTCAAGAATAGTAATCTCTACATCGCCACCAATATTTACAACATCATTAACATACATATTTTTGTAAAAAGCATTGGTAGTGGCTTCAACATTATCATCAATATAACAAAAAGTTCTTGTTTGCGATCCATCACCATACACCGTAATTGGCTTATTTTTTAGTGCCTTATAAATAAACTTCGACACCACAAAATCTTTACTTTGTTTAGGACCAAAGGTGTTGAAAAATCTGAAAACTGTATAATCTAAACCATACTCTTGCTTGTAAGATTTTAAAAATGCTTCACCCACATTTTTCACAATGGCATAAGGCAAGCGTGAATTAAGCGGTGTAGTGTGCTCATTTTGAGGAAACTCAACAGGCTCGCCATACACTTCGGAAGAGGAAGAGTAATAAATGCGCTTTACGCCTGAATTTTTACACAATCCTAATATATTTTTTAATCCGGTAATATCATTCAACACCTGCACTGGATTATCCAAAGTGCGTTGCACACCAACTAATGCAGCATAATGAAAAACATAGTCAAACTGAAAGCTATAAAAAATGCCTGAAATATCTTTAAAATCGTTGCAGTCGGCTTTAATAAACTTAATGTTGTTATGCTTAGACTGAGGAATTTTATTTGGAGAACCGGTTATAAAATTATCAATCAACACCAAATAGTTATCGGGGTTCTCTGCAAGCTTTTGGGCCAGGCAACTGGGAATAAAACCTGCTCCTCCTGTTATCAGTATTTTTACCATGTGAACTGTTTTAATTTCCTAAAACTAACATATACCATGCTTGATTGACTTTTGTTAAGGCTCCAATGTTACATTTTTTTTTGAAGTTTAGCAAAATCATAAGCTATAATACCATTGAATAAAGATAAGCGCTTAATTTGATTATTGTTTTATAAACTTGCCGGTATACAACTGCTTACTTCCTGTAACTTTAACGGTGTATACACCGCTGTTCAATGCCTGTAAAGAAATTGGAATTACATTGTTACCTGTATTTAAAGTAGCTTCTTCTTGTACCACAATTTTTCCGGTGATGTCGGCAATCCATAACTGAACCGTTTGTTTCTCCGAAGCATTCATGTATACCTTTACCTCTTCGTTTGCCGGATTGGGAGCTATATACACATTTGCAAATCCCGAAACTTTGTCAATTCCCATTGCATCACAAGGTACAGGAGGATTGGCAATGTAGGTCATATTTGAAAAATCAATAAAGCAAGCATATTCAGGATGATCTACAAAGGGGTTGCGGTTACCTTGTAATGAATCTAAGAAGTCGTTACGAGACATATCAAAGGCATCAGGAGGGAATTGATAGTGCCATTTTTTTAAAATATTTTGATCTTGACCATAGTTGATTAAAAATCCTGAGCAGTTACCAATAGTATCGGTAAAAGACCAATTGTTACCTGAAATGCCATTGTAACAGGTAGCCATATACATCAGTGCGCGCGCTGTTCTCCCCTTCTGTTTATCGGATGGCTCGTATACACGCTTACCGCTGGCATCGGTACCCATTTGCCCCTCTAAATAACTTCCCAAAGGATTCACTACTTCTCCAAAAGGATAATTGCAACGAAGTGCATTTACATTGGTTTGACGAGTTGGGAATAAGTTGTGCTGATCGTTATACTCGGGCTTTTCAGGATTATCGGCAGGATAGCTCGGCATCCAGGTATGGGCATAGGTGTGCTCTCTGCTATATCCCGTGCCAGTCCAATCAAAAGGCTCGTTGTACAATTTTTCTTCACGGCTATAGGCACAGGTAATCACTTTGGTAAATGTGTTAGGACCCGACACAACAAATGTATCTCTCGTTTGAAACAAATAAATCATTGTTGGCGCATAGGTTGAATAAAACTGATCGTTGTGAGGGTTGATTAAACTACTTAAACTTGTCACAAAAGAAGGAGAAGAAGTATTAATGGCGTTATATTCGGTTGGAGAAGCCATTGTAGAAGGGGTTGTTACACTGCCGGCAAGAGGACTGTTGGTGTTATAATTGGTTACCGCGCCTGTTCCATTGTAAGTAAAAACACTGAAATGATAGGTCTTACCTGCCAAAATATAAGTAGGTCGGAAACTATAATTAGCACCACTGATTGGTCCGGCATAAACAACCTTTGACGCACCTATGGTTTGACCACGCTGGTATGAAGTACCATCAACAGGAATATCTGCGACAGCAGCACCTTCTCTTCTTAAAATAATATATCCACCCAAAGCATCGGGCGCTGGGTTAGCTGTATTGAAAGCACCAATTAGTCGGTAAGACTTATTTACAGGAAAGGTTAAACTACTTGCTTGCGCAGTTGGCTCACTCGCCAATCCATTACCAACACCATACAGGTTAATTTGATACTCAGGGGTGAGAGCATCGTTAGTGAGCAAGTGTAAAACTGCTGTTCTTGTACCTGCTGCAGCCGGAGTAAAGGTGATATCAAGAGCTGCATTACCCACAGGTGAAATATTAAAAGGGTAATTACTAGGATTGTTTACGACAAAGTCTACTGAATTAGCACCATCAATAAAAATGGAATCTACTGAAAGCGTATCAACCGTTCCAATATTTTTGATAGAGAAGGAAACAGGAACACCACTGCCTACAGTTGAAGAAATAGGGTTAGCGTAGGCATT
>JALRAS010000113.1:4822-9236 GCA_023262495.1 Bacteroidia bacterium
CACAACATTGCCTGCCTGTTCCACCGAAATAGTGGCAGCCGTAATTACGGGAGCAGCTATCGATACATCATCAATTGCAGTGTTGGCACCCGAAATTTTATCTTGATAAAAAAAGCGAATAAATCTTGAAAGTGTGTTGGCAGGTGTTACCGTCAATGTGGTACAGCTGGCATTTGGCATAGGACTCGCTGAATTAAAGGTGAGCATATTGTTATAGGTAGCACCATCCACTGATTCTTGTATTTGAAATATACCTGCTCCCCAAGGCCCTGTTGCACGAATACTAAATGTAACAGGACCGGGTTGTGTACCGCATTCAATGGTGAGCGCCTCATTGTCGGCATCTAATCTTAAAGCTTGACTACCGCAGGAGTTAGCTGCTGTATAAGTTAAACCACCAGTTGTTGAAATATCGGTTATAGTCCAACCGGTAGGGATATTTAAGAAGTTTTCGAAATCGAAACTTGTTGGCACAGTTGCCTGAGCAAATAATTTAGAGGCACCCATAACAAGTGCCATCATTAGAATAGTAATTTTTTTAGTCATTGTTTAAGTTGTTATATATTATTTAAATGCTTTTAAATACGCGGTGGTTGTATCAAGTGGGGTTTTATTAAAATACAAATCAGTACTGTTGAGGGTTTCTATCTTGTATCTATACCTGATTAAATTTCTGACAGTGGTGGATTTGGTATAGGTAACGGCAATTTGATCACCTTTAATATCATAACGAAAAGTATCCGTTAAATCCTTAATATTAGCATCTGTGTAATCAATGGTATACACACCTAGCATGGTTGCTGTATATGCCCTTTCACCGCCAAAAAATTCTATGGTATGCTTGCCCTTAGAGAAGTCATTGAATAGGGAATCGCTATTGAAGCGAATCTCACTTACATTCCATTTTCCTTTTAAACTATCGCTTAATTCTTGCTCCTTTTGTTTGCATGATGACATTACAGAAATCAGAAGAGCTGTTGAGATGATGCTTGATAAAATATTGTTTCTCATCGCTGTCATTTTAAAAAGTAACTGTAACTGAGGTTGTCCATCTTCTGCCTAATCCTACATTCACCGTAGCTGAAGCAGCATTGAATGTACCACCAATTGAGTTGTTGTTTTGAGCATCTGTAATAAAGAAGCTGTCTAATGCATTCAGCACAGAAGCCCTAATGTCGTACTTCCTTTTGTTATGAAAAAAACCCCAACCCAAATTTATATCTAAAATACCATAATCGGGCATTCTCCAACTCTGCCGACCCACGTTTGGTCCCCAATTTTTATCGAGGTCGGTAATGATTAAATCTTCGGGAGAAAAGTTGGCATAGTTGTGTGTAAAATAAGTGAATTGAGGCTTAAGGTATAATTTCTTAATTGGTTCAATTCTTATTGAAGCAGCATAAACACGTTGCGCAGCATCTCCTACTTTTACACCTGTAGGATCAAATTTTGTTTCTGCCAACACCTGACCATCTTCGCCTAAAACTGTAGCCTTGGCAGCTTTTGTCCATGTCCAGTCACCAATTGAAGCCATTCCCTCTACATCAATCCATTTTAACGGTTTTACAATAAAGTCGATTTCAACCCCCTTGTGTAATGCCTGCATCCCTTCGGCATTGGCACTAAGTGCTTCGCCATCAACAGTAAAATTTGCACGCGTTGGTCTATTATCCCATAAGGTGTAATAACCATTCAAATTGGCTGTAAAGAAAGACGAACGAAAGGCATACCCCAATTCAAGCGATCTAATTTCTTCGTTTTTGATGTTTTTAAACTCTTCATTATCATTACGAAAAACATTTCCAATTAAAGGCGCCCTACTAAAATATCCCACATTGGCAAAGGCATTCATATGATCGTTAATATTATAATTAAATCCTCCTTTTGCCACATAACCACTT
The DNA here is from genome assembly GCA_023262495.1 of Bacteroidia bacterium. Taxonomy (GTDB): domain Bacteria; phylum Bacteroidota; class Bacteroidia; order UBA4408; family UBA4408; genus CAIKXD01. The sequence continues at coordinate 6,724 of JALRAS010000113.1, forward strand.
AAATACTTCCAATCTGTTTCATTGTATTTTAATCCTTCGGAGTTTCTTGTGTACTGAACGCCATTGTATAGCACAGTGTCAGAGTATCCAACATCAATAGTTGTATCGCCAACCTCAATTTGTTTTTTCAAGAAATAATTGACCTGCTTGTAGGCACTCCTACTGCCACTCACATTGATAAACGCAGTAAACTTCTCTGCCTTGTATTCAGCCGTTGCAAATACACCGCCCCATCTTACAAATCGGTGTAGGTTTTGAATGATGATGTCTCCTTCTGTTCTTACAATATTGGGCTCTTCATTGGGGTTAAAATTACTCTGTATGTAATCGCCTCCCCATAGGTCATGAATTCTGCTGAATACCCTTCCTTGATAACTTCTTAAATCAAACCCACCGCTGATGTCAAGCTTTTTATTTGGACTGTAATTCATTGTTGAGAGTGTTCCAAACCAATCATGCTCGTTATAGTTTTTTCTTAGGTAATTATTAGAACGCATCCATGTTGGACGATCGGGCAACAAACCTGCATTCAGCGGGCTGAAGGCGTTGGCATCATAAATGGCTTGAATATTTTGCTCTCCATTGAGATTAACGGTGGAGTTGCTGATATTATTTTGGGGTTGTGTACCGCCTCCACGGCCGTAGGAAGCGTAAAGAATATTTGAAACCGTAAGCTGATCGTTCACGGTCCAAAAATCTTTCAAACTAAAAATAGGTTTATGAAACTGATTAACACTGGTATTCACAATTTCTTGAGCTGCTCCGTACTTGTTATCTCTTGTTCTTCTTAAATAGCCCCAACTTGGATTGTATCTTCTTCCTCTTTCAATCAAATCTGAAGTAGATGCAGTATCAACACCTAAGTTGTAAGCTTCTTCTCTATCGTAAATCGAAATTCTTTGTGGTATTCTAAAGTCGCGCTGTGCACTAGTTTGTGGTGCCCCCATAGCCGAAAAGCTTAAACTATGACTACCCAAAAGTTTATCCACTTTTAGAAAGTAAAAAAACATTCTAGAACCCAACTGATTCACCCAACCATCATTTCTTCTGAAAGAGAGAGCGCCAGTTACTCCCCAACCGCCTTTTAAACGACCAGAGCTTGCAGAGATAGTGGATCTAAAATTAAAGTTATTGCCTATCTCTTCCTTCACCATAACCTGTTTGGTAGCTTCAATACCTGCTGTTAAAATATTCATGGTGCCTCCCAAGGCAGGTATTGCTAGCTTTGACGCACCCAAACCTCTTTGCACTTGAACACCCTTTGTAAGATTGTCTAAGCCAAACCAATTGGACCAAAACACACGACCATTGACCATGTCATTCATAGGTATTCCATCAATTAATACCAGCACATTTTGTTGGCTGAAACCTCTGATAGAAACTCTTGCGTCACCATCTCCACCACCTTGCTGTGTGGCGTAAACTCCCGGTGTGGAATTGAGCAACAATGGCAAATCTTGTGTTCCAAGTTGCTCTTGAATTTTTTGAATTGGGATGTTAGAAAAAGCAACCGGTGTTTTTCTTGCAATTGCAATATCGGAAACAACCTCAACCTCTCTCAGTACTTTTGTTTCCATGGTAAAATTGAGTGTTACCCATTTATCAACAACCGTTACTTTTTTCTCGGTTGAAGGGTACCCCACGTAAGTTACCTTAACAACATAATCTCCTGGGCCTAGTTTTAACTTATAGTTACCATCTAAATCAGTGGCTATTGCCTTGCCTTCTCCGGCAGATACGGCAGCCCCAATAATAGGTTCGCCCGTAGCAGCATCGGTAATGTTGCCGGATATCCCAAAATTTTGAGCGTGCGATAAAAAATTGAAAGTAAAAAATAAAAAAAGCGAAAATGATAACCTCATTTGATGCGTTATTCTGTGGGTTTAAAAAAAAGGTTGCTCCACTCAGGAACAACCTTCTTGGTGGTTTATGAAAATTTTTACTGAATCACGATTTTCTTGTGTGCAATCTGTTGTTCAGTTCCATTTATTCCGATCATACTGAGGTAATAAATTCCTTTACCAAAACCGTTAGCATCAATTGTAAAATTATCAGTTAAGGCAGTTACTTGAAAAGAGTGAACAATTTTACCGGACAAATCAGTGATTTGCACGTTCCCTAGGAACTGATAAGTTTTAATTGTGATGATAGCGTTCGCAGGATTCGGAAATATTGTGGTAACTTCATTCAAATTCACATCACTAATACTTTGAGGCCAACATTCACAAGAATGCGCCCCTAAACCTGTAAAAGTATTGGCAGGCAGTGAGTCCCACTCAACTGATGCATTGAACGATTGTGGGTTGGGATTGACTGTAACACCGGCTTTAACAGCAAACTTACGCTTCAATGTTTTATCTTGTGACCAATATTGTAAAAAGTAAGGCCCATCAACATTTGAATCGTAGGTTGGAGGCATACTTGAATATGGCGGTAAAATTGTCCAACCTGCAGTAGGACTGAAAGAACCTTGAGAATTGGAAGGACGCTCACCAATACAAGCAAAAATGTCA
>JALRAS010000114.1 GCA_023262495.1 Bacteroidia bacterium
ACTGCACAGGCGGTCTCTCGTGCTGTGCTGTTGCGAGCTAGTGTGTTGCATGATTTTTAACTGATGTTGGTGCAATTCAAGCGGTAACAAATGGTCGTGCAATCCCGCAATAAATAGCACCGGACAATGACAAAACTGTAATACTACCTCTGTGTTTCTACGCTGCTTCATACCTTCAAGTGCGGCTACTATACCTTGCACAGAGGTTGTGGTGGCAATAGTGGACGCCTTATGAAGCAGTGCTGGATTTTTTTTGATATTGATAGGAAAAAATAATTTTTTCAAAGACTCTTTTAAGTACTTCTCCTTGTTTCTTTTGGCCACTCGGATAGCTTTGTCTCTATCTCCTTTTTTTTCATCACTATCGGCCACAGCTGTTGAGTGAAATAAGATAATTCCTCTGAGATTATCCATATACTTTTCGGCAAAGGCCATACTTACATAGCCACCCATGCTATGCCCCACTAATACGTACCTGCGCAATTGTAATTGATCGAGCACTGCCTTCACTGCTTCGGCCATCAAATCCATTTTGTGCATATAGCCAAAATTGTCGGACCTGCCGTGTCCGGGTAAATCAAGCAGTACTACTTTATATCTTTTTTTTAGTTCAGGTAAAATATCATCCCAAATATTCATGCTCCCCAAAAAGCCATGAATAAGCACAATGGCCCTACCTTTTCCTTCGACACGAAAATGTATTTTTCCTTCTCTGAAATCAACAAATGGCATACTTCACTCATTATGCAATGCTAGCATTGCCGCTTGCCATCATGCGCTCTATATCATCAGCCTCAATAGGAATGTGCGCCATTAAATTTACAGGACCATTTTCGGTAACCAATATATCGTTCTCCAATCTAATCCCTAAATTTTCTTCAGGGATATATATTCCGGGTTCGCAGGTAAACACCATACCGGCTTCAATCGGCTTTTTGAAATCTCCAATATCGTGCACATCTAAACCTAAAAAGTGAGAGGTGCCATGCATAAAATACTTTTTATAAAGCGGTGCATTGGGATTTTGAGCAGCTACTGCTTTTGCATCAAGTAAACCTAATTCAATCAATTCTTGCTCCATCAACTTACCAACTTCTTTATGGTATTGTTCAATGTAATTACCCACCACAAGCATTTGGGTAGCTGCCTTAAGCACACGCAAAACAGCATTGTACACTTGTTTTTGACGTGTTGTAAATTTTCCACTCACCGGAATACATCTTGTTAAATCGCTGGCATAGTTGGCATATTCAGCAGCTACATCAAGTAAAATAACCTCACCTTCGTTGCATACTTTATTGTTATCGGTATAATGCAGTACACACGCACTTGCACCACTTGCTATGATTGGTCCGTAGGCAAAACCATTAGAACGGTTGCGCACAAACTCATGAATTAATTCGGCCTCAATTTCATATTCGGTAACACCGGGTTTTACAAAATGTAGCAAGCGCTCAAATCCTTTTGCAGTGATGTTACAAGCTTCTTGAATAAGCGCAATTTCATGGTCATTTTTAATGGCACGCAGGTTGCGCATAATGGGTGCAACACGTTTGTAAGTATGCAAAGGATATTTTTCTTTGCACCATTTAATGAATCTGGCATCGCGCGTTTCTACCTCAATCACAGCTCTGAGGTGCTCATTGGTATTGAGATAAATATGTTCTGTTTCGCATACCAATGCATTAAAAATATTTTCGAATTGCGAGAGCCAATACACAGTCTTGATTCCTGAAGTTTGAAACGCTTCTTCCTTGGTATATTTGTGGCCTTCCCAAATGGCAATGGTTTCGTTGGTTTCTTTTAGAAATAAAATTTCGCGGTGCGCAGCATCACGGGCATGCGGTGCAATTACCAAAATGCTTTCTTCTTGATCAATGCCGCACAAATGAAAGAGGTCGCTGTTTTGTTTGAAGCCCATGTGACCATCAGCATTGGTGGGCATAATATCATTGGAGTTGAATACTGCAACCGAGTTGGGAAGCAGGTGCTTGATGAATCTGTTTCTGTTATCGATAAACAATTCGGGACTAATATGTTTGTATTTCATGTAAGGTTATTTGAGTAAATCAATAGTCAAATATAGATAAAGATTTATCACCTAAAACTAAAAATTATCACAAGAATAAATTCACTTTTCCTATAGAAATATCTTTTTTACCTATTTTGAATAGGGGGTTGTATTGAATAAGTTATATTTACAAATCATAAAATACAACCATGAAAAATAAATTAATTGTTGCCTTGTTTTTGTTACAAGGAACTGCGCTTTTAGCTCAAACAAATCCTGCCATTTTGGGTTGGTTGCAAAATAATACCATTACAGGCCGTCATTACGTGAATGGTAACTCTACACCCATCAATGATGCGGTGTTGGCCAATTGTCAATTGGTGCAATATTCAGCCAACTCGGTATATGTGAATACAAGAGGAATTCCCTCGTACGTTACAGGTCCGTTTTTAGATGGTAATCCTTCGTTGGCTACTGATCAAAATGCCATTTTTAAATTTCCATTAAATCCTGTTCAAAACACAGGCACGCCAACCGCCACAACAGGTGGCAATATCGGTGTGTTTATCAATGGTGTGGCACTCTTTGATTACCGAGATGGAGTAGCATGGAATCCAAGCACCAATGCGTTGTGCGGAGGTCCCGGCAATCCGCCTTGCCCGGGTGGACCAATGGCCTCTATGGATTGGAATCGCGATGCTATTGTTGCCGAAAGACAAGGATTTGATTGTAACAAGGCGCATCCTGCCATGGGTAATTATCATCATCATCAAAATCCCAGTGCCTTTAATTTAGATTTGATTACCATTTCCAACGTGTGTGATTTATATCCTGCCGATGGCCTGTATGTGATTGACAGTACCACACATTCGCCCTTACTCGGATTTGCATATGATGGCTTTCCGATATACGGTGCGTATGCTTTTAAAAATGCAGATGGTACCGGAGGAATCACGCGCATGAAATCGAGCTACACTTTAAGAAATATCACCACGCGCACCACAAGTCCAACGGGAGCTACAGTTACCGCTGGCCCTGTTGTAAGCACCACTTATCCTTTAGGTTATTTTAGAGAAGATTATCAGTACAATGCCACCTCAACTGCTACTCCTGATTACTTGGATGAGCACAACGGAAGATTTTGTGTTACGCCCGAATATCCTAATGGAATTTATTGCTACTTTACCACGGTTGATGCTAACTGGAACTCGGCCTATCCTTATGTGGTTGGACCAACATTTTATGGCGTAAAAACTGCAGGGAAAGTAACCTCCATTACTGAGCCGGTTACAGTGTATACTCCCGCTGCTACAACGCTCGAAAGGTCTTTAATTGATGAACTTAAGATGAATGTTTTTCCTAGTCCTGCTGCGGAATTTGTGGCGGTGCAGGTGAGCGGATTGAGCAAGCAAAATATTACTTTGTCACTCTATGATTTAACAGGCAAACTTATTCAACAAACTACCATCAATCAGGGTAGTACCATTGCTTATTTTGATGTAAGAACTTTGTATAATGGGCAATATCTGATTAAAGTTACATCAGCCCAAAAGGAAACAAGCCAATTGATTAGCATTGTTCGCTAAGGAAAATCAGCAAAAGAAATTTTAGGAGTTAACTTCTTTCTGATTTTGTGGAGCTTTGCCATAACTTGGGCAACCGCCTTTGTGCGCGCGGCAAGAACCCATTAATGAGCATATAGCAACAGCGAAAATTAAAAGAAAAAAATGATTTTTAAATGTGCGCATTTTGAGTAATAAAACTTGGTAAGTATACAAAAAATATTTTACTGATGAATGTTATAAAATTGTAATATCGATGAGGTTTCTCTTTAAGTAAAGATAATTGAATTGCCATCAACATTTAGACGCATTTTAATAAAACTGATAAACCCATTAATTTTTACACGAATGGTATAACATTTAAAATGATGTTTTTGTTTCCATATTAATCCAATTTTTACATTTCCTCCTTGTGCTATTTTACATCGGTATTAATTTGGATTCACCCAAAATCAAAATGCGTGATGTAAGCATCAAAAGACTGACTTGTATTGTGGTCAACGAAACAATATTTTAAAACAGTGCATCACTCGCTATGAGCAAATGCTGTTATCATTTATTTAATAATCAGTTTGCCATAGGTTGAATTACCCTGAGCATTCCCAATTCTATAAAAATAAACACCCGCAGGTAAGCTGCCTTTATTGATGGTAGTTTTAAAATTTGACAGGTTACGCATCATTACCTGACTACCTAATGCATCAATCAACTCGAGCTGATAGTTTCCTGAAAGCGTTGAATGCACTTCGAAATAAACATCATCACCGGATGGATTAGGAAATACTTTCACCGTAAAAGGTACTGTATGTTTTGGCTGTTGTACAGAAACTACATTAGATCCAATGAAATCTTCACCCAAAAGGTGATGGGTGGTGTTGGTAATCACAGGCTCATTGAAATCAAAATAAATTCCGGCTTTATTTTCAATCACTGTGCCTAATGGATTGTTGGCTCTTTGCTGAATTTTAAATTTGACAAAACCATTGGAAGCAGGTTCATTCACATTGCTATCGGGTAATTGGATGTTGTTAAATACAAAGTCAATGACTTGTGCATTTTCGCCATGAATGAAATAGGTGTAGTTGTGACTGCTTGCTCCGGGTATGATGCTGGTAATATCTAATTCATTGGGAATTGTGTCGCGAATGATAACCGTAAATGCAGTATCGGTTCCTGTATTTTGAAAGCGTATTAAATAGTCGAGTGTGGTGTTTGGGGTAATGTAATTATTTGGTCCAAAGCCGGCAGGAAATCCTTGTTTATCGTTGGGGTCATAGGCCCCAATATTCATTCTGCAATCGATATCCAAAAATGGTGAGCCATCATAATTACTGAATTGCGTTACAATACCTGTATTGATATTGCCTCCACAACCTTCAATAGAAACGCTAAGTAATGAATCGCCTAACACTGCCGGATACCCGGGCTCTTGTTGTACTACTAATGTATAGGTTGATCCGTTGGGAGTTGGTATCACGATTGGCGTTGATTGTCCTGAAGAGACGGCAATATTTCCTGTAGAGGTAATGAGTGTATCTTGAATAATGTAGTAATAGAGCGCACTGCTATTGGCAGCACCTGAATTATTGATGGTGAAAATTACTGAATCATTGTTGCAAGTGGCATTTACGTTTATTACAGCTCCATTCCAAGCAGGGAGTAAGCAATTTGAAACAGGAAATATTTGAGCACTGCTACAATGTGTTTGGCCGAGTGTTGCGCTGCATGACACATATAGAGATAGGAGAATAGTACCGTATTCATTAATACCAACATTGCCAATTTCAAAGCGATAGCTGTTGTTACCCAATGAAGACCAATTCACTGAAATGTTGCTTGTATCGAGCACCAAAAAGTTATCGAAGCTAACATCAATAAAGGCATTGTTTGCTACCGCGGTGCCATTATTAGCATAGTGCAGGTAGTAGTTACTGTTGAAACATCTTCTTAAAAATGGTGTCGATAATTCTACGTTAAGCAGCGGACAATAGGCCGTAGCATTGAAAGTAAAGGAAGTATCAATCACCGTATTTTGTACAGGTATAGAAAGCTGCACCGTATCGTTACTGCATGAGGTGATATTCCAATAGGAGTTGTTATTATTAGGGTGAATAATCATTTGATAGCTGCCGGTATCAACCCTCACCCAGTAATATCCATCGCTGTTGGTTGAGGTGTAAAAAGTTTGATTGCCTGCTATTTCAATTATTCTATTGGCCATTCTGTGTTCACCTAATTCAGTTTGACAATTATTATTGGCATCGTCATAAACATATCCTTGTAATGTGTTGCTGTATATTTCTCCTAGTTCATCGGTTTTAATCAGGTACATATTTTTTCGCGTGTAAAAACTACTCACTTTTGCTCCACCTACAATGTATCCGCCATCGTTTGTTTGTCTTACGCTATATGCTTTGTAAGTGCCTGTACCGTCACCATTATACTCTTTTGCCCATTGCTGTATGCCATTGGCATCAGTTTTTATTAGGATAATTTTTGGTGTGGTGTTATACGTTTTAAATCCTGTCATGATATATCCGCCATCAGCTGTTTTATCGAGGTCGCAACCAAAGGCCAATGTTTGTGAATAATGTTGATCCCACAGGAGCGTTCCATTAGCATCTGTTTTAAATAAGTACACATCAAAGTTTCCCCATGTTAAGGCATCATTGCCTACCACAGTTAATGTACCATCGGCATTTTCTAATACCTTACCCGTGTTTTCGGGTTGACCGGCCTGTACACCATAAAACTGTTGCCACAAATAGTTCCCGGTGTTGCTAAACTTGCATAAAAATATCTTACTGTTTTGATAGCCCTCAACAATATATTCACCGCTCATAGTTTGAATAACAGAGTGTACGATACCCACATTGGCAGCAGGATATTTGATTGCAAAATTGGTGTTGCCCGCAGGGTCTACTTTTATTAATACCACCGAGTCAATAAAGGTGGTCGCATCATAATCATAAGTGATGGCAACATATCCGCCATCGCTGGTAACACAACCTTTTGTAGAACCATTAGCTACCGGATAAAAGTTTGTCCAAACCACATTGCCGTTGGCATCAATATGTTGAATATAAACTTCATCTTTAAATGTAGCTTGATTAAACCATCTGCCCTCAACATAATAACCGCCACCGGGCGCTAGTTCAATGTTGGTAGCCCATGATTGTGTGGGTACGCTGTTTAAATACGTGTAGGCCCATTGTATATTTCCCATATCGTCAACCTTTACGATTCTATTTTTTGAACTTGAGGATATGTTTTCAATTAAACCGGCCATGATGTAGCCACCATCAAGGGTTTGTCTTACGCATTCAATACCATCGCCATTTGGGCCACCGCTCGCCATAGGGTAAATGCGTTGCCATCCGCCCGCAGCAAATGTGTGTGTAAGTTGAAAGGCGATAATAATTAATAACAGGATAGCTTTTTTCATGGCTCTTATTTTAGTAATAGGAGCGAAGATAATAATTATTTTGACATGCGCAACCGCTCACCGCAGCTGACTTGCATCAATTAAACCAATGTATAGAATAAGAGCTGTTTAAGCTATATCGCATTTTCTAATCTGGTATTTGGGCTAGTATAAGTCATCAAAAATATTTCGCATGAAGATAACCCTCAACCCACTCCCTAAGGAATCAATTCTTCTTTTGGCACCGGCTCATTATCAATAGCATGCGCCATTATTCGCTTGCCAAAAGTGGTTACCGCAAAGTAATATTTTTTGTTGTCGATAGCTGTGATGCTTACAGGTGTTTTACCCGCTAACGATATACCACGGTTGAGCGCTCCATTATGGTCAAACAAAAACAATCCTTCATCTTTGGTAGATACGGCAAGTTTTGATGTGGAGTCATTGATTACTACAAGCTGCGCAGTACCATCAATTCGGGAGTTAAAGGTAAAGTCAAACTTGATGGTTTTGTCTTTATTAATGACGTTTAAACGGTTGTTATCCGTAAAAATAAATTCTCCTTTTTTATCGTTGTCAATATCGGCAAATGCAAAGTGATAGTTTTTGCTCACCTTTGGCATCAACTCATATTTATCGTACACACCTTTGAAGTTGTAGCGGTATACAATGCCTTTTTCATCTGATACCAACACTGCTGATGCGTTAAGTGTTTTTTTGATGTCGAGATAAAATACATTGTTGTATAAAGCAGGAAGTTTTTCTTTAAACTTTACTATCCAATTTCCTTTTTTATCAATCAGGCGTAAATTTTTTCCTTCATCGGCAAAGCAAATCATTTCTCTGCCATCGCAAGTAAACGGAATAAATTCGCTTCTCAAGGTATCTTTTAATCGATCTGTTTTCCAGTCGGTGTCGATGCTGCCATTTATCTTATAATTATAAATGCTAAGGTTATCACAAGCTACTAGCAACAGCGGATTTTCTTTCCCCGAAAAGCAAATTAAACCAATACCGGCTGTGGCATTTGCTTTGAGTGTTACAGGGAAGTTTTCGGGGAACTCACCTTTTTCATCAATCATAAATAAATGCTTTTCTGATACAAATGCCAAACGGAAGTTGCCTGCTTTGTTGGCATGTATCTGATGAATTTTACCCAATACTTTCTCCCCAACCGGCTTCGACCAAATTAACTTGCCATGTTGATCAAGTAAATGGATTGTAAAATTAGCATCCTGCATAAAATATAAATCGGTAGAGTCTAACAGGTTGAGGCCCGCATAGGCAGGTGTAATCAATGTGGTATCGAGTTCGGTATCCCAAAGGGTATTGAATTCGGGCTTATACACCGGATTGTATTTCAAACATAAATTGTTGTAAAACAAATCTCCACTGCCTTTAAACTGTAGAGCAAGTGATTGAAATTTTCTGAATAGAGAAGTATTTTTTTCTACTTGTTTTGCCAAACTACTCTCGAGCTGACGTGCATATAACCTTGGCGATCTTGCAACAGCAGAGTATACAAAGAAGTTAGCATTTTCAGATAGATTTTCGGCAAACTTTACATAATGTCGGTCTTTGTTAAGGGTGCGCCCGGCACTGCAAAAGTTAATGAGACTTCTCAGTGAGCTTTGATTTTTTGCAAACACCACGTAGTTGCCAATCATGGTATAGTGATAGGAGGAATAAGATGGAAATGCTTTTCCAAACATTAAGGATAATACTGATGGCAATCCGAAAGGATATAGTTTATAGCCGCGATACTCATCAATGAAAGCTGTTTCTATGGAGTCAGATTCGTTTTCGGTGCTTGCATTCACGCGCATGCTTTGTTCGAGTTCTGAAAATGCTGTGATGGCTTTACTGATATCTCTTGCCTTAAAATGGCATATTGTTCGGGGGCGTATTTTTCGCCATACGATTCGGTAATCAATGTGGCCATTTCGTTGCCAATCCAACAATTGAAGAAGTAATTGAGATCAATGCCGTACTTTTTCTCGAGGGTTCTTAACGTTTGATCTTGTTCGCCTTGTAGTATGTTTTTTTGACGGAATAGCTTTAAATCTCTTAAATATTTTTGACCATCGCTTACTCCGGTATAGCTGAAAAAGGCAGTATTTAAAGGCATTACAGAGGTAAGCTCAATTTTAGGGGCTTTTTGGTGTTTAAAAAT
>JALRAS010000115.1 GCA_023262495.1 Bacteroidia bacterium
GCTATTGCGCATGTACAAAATGTGGGCCGATAAACATGGCTACCAAATTATCGAATCTGATTTTCAAGAAGGCGATGTGGCAGGTATTAAATCTGTAACGATTGAAATTATTGGCGAATTTGCTTACGGTTACCTAAAAGGTGAAAGTGGCGTACATCGCTTGGTGCGCATTTCTCCATTCGACTCTAATGCTAAGCGACACACCTCCTTTGCCTCGGTATACGCATACCCACTTATTGATGATACCATTGAGATAGAAGTAAACATGGGCGATATTGAGTGGGATACTTTTAGATCGGGTGGTGCTGGAGGTCAGAATGTAAACAAGGTGGAAACCGCAGTGCGCCTGCATCATAAGCCCACAGGCATCATTATAAAAAATCAAGAAAGTCGTTCGCAGCTTCAAAATAAGGAGAATGCCATCCGATTATTGAAATCACAGCTATACGAAATTGAGCTGCGCAAGCGCATGGAATCACAAGCTGCTATTGAAGGAAGCAAAATGAAAATAGAGTGGGGGTCGCAAATCAGAAATTATGTGATGCATCCCTACAAATTAATCAAAGATGTGCGCACCGGATTCGAAACAAGTAATGTTACTGCTGTCATGGATGGAGATATTGATGCTTTTGTGAAGGCCTACTTAATGGAATTCTCTAATCAAAACAAAACAACGAATTAAATTTTTATACATGTTTAGGTTCAATTTTAAAAAATCAGTTTCACTGAGCTTACTCATTGCATGGTATGTGCATGCACTTGCCCAAAGCAATCAAGCAAACAGTTTGTGTTGGAAAGTTACCGGGCCCGGTATCAATAATCCTTCTTATGTATTTGGTACCATTCACTTAATTCCTAAAAAAGATTTCTTCTTGAGTAAGCCGGCTGAAGAAGCTTTTAAATCGTGCAAAACATTGGCACTGGAGGTTGACTTAAACATGAGTAAGGAAACAAAAAAGGAAGTGGGTAAGGCAGCTATCTTACCCGATAACAAAACCATTTTTGATTATTGCACAACCGCTGAGGCAGAGCTGATACAATCTTTTTTAAGGGACTCGGTAAAGATGTCGGGTTTGAAGATAAAATTGTACTCAAGGTTAAAACCTTTTTATTTGCAGAGTTTAGTATTAAAGGAACAACTCAAAGCCACCAGATCTTATGAGGAAACTTTTGCCAAAATGGCTAAGAAAAAGAAGATGAATCAGGTTGGTTTAGAGGATATCACCCTGCAAATGAAGATTCTTGATACGGTTTCTATTGCTTCACAAATAAAGGAAATGTTGCAATCTATTAATAAAGGAGCCGCAGGCATTCGTACCTTCAATGAAATGATTGTGGTGTATAAAGAACAAAATATAGAAAAGCTACACCACATGACAATTAGTGAGGAGGGCAACTTTGAACAGTTTGAGGATGTGTTTCTCAACCACCGAAATGAAAGTTGGATTCCCGAAATAGAAAAGTTGGTAAAACAACAACCTACCTTTATTGCTGTTGGCGCTGCACACCTCGGTGGCGAAAAAGGGGTGCTGAATTTACTTCGCCAAAAGGGATACAACATTGAACCTATTTTTTAATATATTTGTATGATAAACTTTAAAAAACAAACACTCATGATTAAAAAAATTACTCCACTATCATTTTTATTTTTATTTGCTGCACTCGTGAATGTGAGCGCTCAGCCGGGTTCGGGGCCAATCTTTCCATACTATCAAAATTTTGACAGCTTAATTGCCGGTCAAACAATTGAAGAGCAGGGCGGCTGGAATGTTGATTTTATTCCTTTTGGCATAGTGAACGATATCATTGTTACTGCTCAAAGAGGTTTAAATGGTAGCAACTCATTAACCATGAATATGAGTGATACTTCGTTTACTGATTCTACCACTTCACCCTTGATTGGCCCTATGACAGCCAATACCACATTTGGTTTCTCCTACCGTATTGTGGATGCAAACGGTCAACCTCATTCATTAAATGGCAATGGCGGGTTTAAAATCATTTTTAAACAAAACATTTCTTTTAACTGGCAACTTGTAGATTCTATTTCTGCGAGTAACCACGTTGATAGCAGCGAGTACCAAAGAGTTGAAGTGCCAATTGGTGCTTTTAACGGGATGAATGGTAATTTCAGAATTGCTTTCTACCAAGGTTTTCCGGGCGATGATTACTTCATAGACATTGATAGCATTGTGGTGTACGACCCTACAGTTACCGGTTTAAAGGCCTCAGCAAGCAATAAAGGTTTCAACGTTTCGGTGAACAGCCAAAATGAAATATTACTTGCATCGAACAATGCATCAGGTCCGCAGCTTGTTGAAGTGTATAGTGTTGACGGTAAATTGATGCACAGTGCAAATATGTATCAAAATACGCTTCAAATCAACGCTGCAGATTGGAGCAAGGGGGTTTACTTTGTGCAGGTTTCAGATGCGAGAAGTAATTCATCTAAGAAAATTATAGTGAGGTAATAAACTTGCCACAGCAATTGCTGCTCACAAGCAGTGTATACAAAGCGCAATCTTACATCGATTGCGCTTTTTTTATTGTGTATGCTCAGCATGTCACGCATCCTTATGCCTTGTGGAGGTTTTTTTTGAGTTTATGCTGCTCAATTTTGACTGATTTTGGCATGATTGATTGCTAATTTACCTCCCGCTAATAAAATCTACAAAAATTATATCATTGAAAATCAACATATTGAAAAATATTTTAGTACTATGTGATACAAGGTAATGATATATACATATATCTTTGTATCGGAAAGTTCAAAGTAAAACATTGTATCATTTATTAATTAGTACTAAAAAAAAATAATAACCCCCTCAATTCACAACCATGAAAACAACAAAAAAATTATCTGCTTTATTGTTTCTCGCATTATTGATGAACATGAATGTATCTAAAGCCGGAACAGAAGAAAACTGCCGTCCATTTGATTTGAACAAATTCAGAAAACACATCATCAGCCAAATTGGCTTTCCTGAAAAAGTAAAGCATGCAGTTGGTGAAGAAGTGAGTGTGCTGTTTAAAATCAACAAGGACATGCAACCTGAAATATGCGCAGTGGAAACCAACAACCCATCGATAGAGCAATTTATCAGATCGGAGTTTGAAGAAATTAAATTGCCGGAAGAATTTCATGCAGGCAATGAAGTTTATTCCATCAAGATTAAATTCCACGAATCAAAGAACTAATTGGAAACTTATTTTCCAACCTTAAATATTAATCACTAAACAAGCTCAACATTATGAATATAGAAAATAACAAGGCGCAAATGCGCAAGGGGGTGTTGGAGTTTTGCATTTTGGCCGTATTATCCGATGGAGATGCCTATCCTTCAGAAATTATTGAAAGAATGAAAGATTCTAAATTACTTGTGGTAGAGGGTACTTTGTATCCTTTGCTCACCCGCTTAAAAAATGACGGACTACTCAGTTACCGTTGGGAAGAGTCGAGCAGCGGACCACCGCGCAAGTACTACAAACTTACGCCAATTGGTGAGCAGTTTCTAAAGGAGCTAAAAACCACCTGGAACGAGCTCGTTGATGCGGTAAACAAAACAACAAAAAACATTAAATCTTAATTTTTAAGCACAGAAATCATGAATAAAACACACACAATAAATATCAGTGGCATCATCTTTCATATTGATGAATTTGCTTACGAAAAGTTAAAAAGTTACTTAACCACCATTCGCAGCTACTTCAAAGACAGCGATGGTCGCGATGAAATTATGACTGATATTGAGTCGCGAATTGCTGAAATATTTTCATCAAAAGTAAACAATGCCAAACAGGTAATTTTGATGGAAGATGTTGATGAAATGATTGCTATTATGGGCAATCCTGAAGTTTTTAAAAATGAAGATGCAAGCGAAAATAATACGCAGCAAAAGCAAACTGATACAAGCAACGAAAAATATACCGGGCGCAGAAGAGTGTTTAGAGATCCGGATGATAAGGTACTGGGTGGCGTTTGCAAAGGAATTGCCAACTATTTTGATTTTGATGTGATATGGCTACGCCTAGCTTTTGTGATTTCATTTGCATTTTTTGGTACCGGTTTCTTATTGTATTTAATTCTTTGGATAATTATCCCTAAGGCCAACACTACAGCTGAAAAACTTGAAATGCGTGGGGAAAAAGTAAACATCAGCAACATCGAAAAAACCTTGAAAGAGGAGATGGAAGATTTGAAAAAAAGATTTAATGATGAGATGAATAATAAGGGGGCAGATCATAAACAAGGAATTAGAGGTTTTATTAATCAAACAATTGATTTATTCGCTCAATTATTAAGAGGATTGGGAAAAGCTATTGTCAAATTTATCGCTTTCTTTTTCGTATTGTTTGGCTTATTGCTATTGTTTTCATTGCTTAGTTCAATTTTTGGAAGTGGACACGTGATCCAAATTGGTGATACCGGAATAAGTTCAGTTTCAATGCAGGATGTGTTGATGAAGTTTTTTAATAGCCAAGCACAACTCAATCAAGCTAAAGCTGCCGGATTTTTATTAGTAGGGATTCCCATACTTATGCTCATTTATCAAGGATTAAAATTGTTGCTGAAAATAAAGGTATCAAACAAATGGTTGAATTATAGCGCTGTGGCACTTTGGTTGATTGGTTTATTTATGGCGATTAATTTATTTGCAGAGGTGCAAGCTGAGTTCAGCTATAAGAATATGGTTCGCGAAAAATATGTATTGGCATCACCCGCCTCAGGAACGCTATATCTCAATTTGCCCGATACCTTTCAGTGGAGCGATGAGGAGCAGGAAAGTATTGATGATGAAGACCTCGACCGAGCGGTTTTCAGATGGGGGCTACATAGCGATATCGAAGAGCCACTCGAGCATTATCTTCCCGAGATTGATATTCAAAAAAGTAAGTCGGACAGTTTTGAGTTGCATGTAATTAAATCTTCGAAAGGCAAAAGTAAAAAAGAGGCGCTCCGTAAAGCCGAGGCCATTTCTTACAGTTATGTGTTAAAGGATAGCATGGCATATTTTAATCCAAGATATGTGATTCCTTCTAATCATAAATGGAGGGCGCAAAATGTAAAGATAATTGTGAAGGTTCCCAACGGCAAATCGGTTTTCTTGGGGCGCAAATTAGAACCGCTTATTTATGATATTGATAATGTGAGCAACACCTATGACAGAGATATGATTAACCACAAATGGACCATGCTTCCGGATGGACTTACCTGTGTAGACTGTGGTGATATCGAAGGTTTTAAAAAGAAAGACAGTAAAGAAAATAACGAGGAAGAAGATACTTTTTAAGGATGCCTGTCGCCAGGTACACCTCACAACACATCATTCACTTATTATCCTGCCGGTATGTACAAGGGTGATAAGTGAATGAGTTATACCAAATGTATGGATGAAATAGCAACAAGCTGTGTTTTAAATTTACCATAACAAATGCCAAGATAACTAATTGTAGTTTGATAAAATGCGACTGTTTATTTTTACAATCCATGCAATTACAAATTATACCAATTGCATTTATTTTTTGGTCCAACAAAAAAATAAATTTGTAATGCTTAATGCCGATACTTCCTGGAAATAGTACAATGAGGCAATGCCGAAATTGGACTATATTGAAAGTGTAATCGGTATGATACCAATTAATTTTCAGTTTGTTTTTAAATTCAGTTAGCAATGATTATAAAATAGAGTAGCTTTTAAAGTGTAATTTTATGGACCACTACAGTTGCCGTATCGATATAAAATTTATTTTTGTTCAACACTTTTTTATCTTGCATTGTTTGATGAAACAATACCACATTTTTTAGGATCATTCATGAATCAAACCATCTATAAAGATAAAGACAAAAACGCGATACGATTTTCTCAAATAAAGAAAATTGAAGCAGCAATGCCTTTCAATGGACTTGGTATAAAGTATGTTGCATCAGGTGAGGAGGTTTATTATGCCAACAATAAAAAGTATGTGGTAAAGGAGGGCGAATACATTATTGGAAACGATTTTACTTCTTCCATAGTACAAATTAATCATCAAGAACCTGTACAAGGACTGTGCATTGATATTTCCCCGCAAATCATTGCAGAGGTAGCAAGCTATCATCAACTAAATACTGCCAACCTGCAAGAATTTTTGCTGTCGGATCAATTCTTTGTGAACAAGTATCACGCAAAAAATACAAGTCTTGGATATTCGCTCAGGCAAATCAATACTAAGATTAGCACAGGCGAATTCAACAATGACCTTAATAAGAACGAATTGTTTTATAGTCTTGCCGAATCTATCATTGGTGAACAACGTTTTATTCTTGATCAACTGAGTAAACTTGATTTCAAAAAAACGGTAACAAGGGAGGAAACGCTCAGAGCCATTCTCAGTGCCAGAACCTATATGGAAGAGCACGCTGATGCCAATTTATCTTTAGAGCAAATTTGCGCTGCATCAGGTTTGTCAAAATATCACTTCATCAGAGTATTTAAAGCTACCTTTGGGATTTCTCCCTATCAATATCAAATTTGTTGTCGCTTAGAAAAAGCACGTACAGCCTTAGTAAACGGGAAAGCTATATTTGATACCGCAATTATATGCGGTTATGCCGATGTGGCTACTTTTTCCAAAGCTTTCAAACAAATGTTTGGGTGCTCACCCGGGGCCATTAAAAAATAGCAATTTTTGACAAGATGCTCAACATCTAATTACCTTACTTTGCACATCATAAAATAATGAAGCATTGCTTTGCAGCCCATATCATACCAATTGCATTTATTTTTTAGTTCAACTAAAAAATAAATATGTAATTGTTAATGCCGATACTACTTGAAAATAGTACAATGAGGCAATACCGAAAATTGGACTAAATTGAAGGTGTAATCGGTATAAATTCATATCAGTCAGCATGAAATAAATTTTTTATCCTAATATTGAACTTTTAAAACACACAAAAAAAATGAACTACAAAAAACTATTCACAATTATCCCGGCAGCTTCGCTGCTTTTGGCATCATGCGGTGGCAATAAAGCCAGCGAGGAGCAGACAAAGGGTTACGGTATTGATTTAACCGCTATGGACACAACCGTTCGTCCTCAAGATGATTTTTATGCCTATGCCAATAACAATTGGCTAAAGCGTACTGAAATTCCTGCCTCCGAATCGCGTTGGAGTGGCTTCAGTATTTTGAGTGAAACAAACAAAAAAAATCTGCATACCATTCTTGAAGAAGCGGCTAAAAATACCAAAGCGGCAAAGGGTTCTAATGAGCAAAAAATAGGCGACTTTTATTACACCGCCATGGATTCTACAAAACTTAACAGCGATGGTATCAATCCGATTAAGCTCATGTTGGATGAAATTAATACCATGGCAAAGCCCGAAGACATCACAAAAATGGCTGCCAAAATGCATATCGCAGGAGGTTCAGCCATTTGGGGTTCCTACGTAATGGCCGATTTAAAAAACAGTTCAATGAATGTGGTTTATTTAGGACAAGGTGGGTTAGCACTGCCCGATCCTGATTATTATTTAAAAACAGATGCTGAGTCGAAAGAAATACAAAAAAAATACGTGGCACACATCGCTCGTATGCTTCAATTCATAGGTGATGATGCGGCAACTGCAGAAAAAAATGCGCGTGCAATCATGAATCTTGAAACACGTTTAGCAAAGGTATCGATGAATGCAGTGGCACAACGCGATATTGCAGCTCAATACAACAAAAAAACAATGGATGAGCTCAACAAGTTGGCGCCTGCCATCAATTGGAAAGCCTACTATGAAAGTATAGGAGCGGCACAGTTATCCGATTTAATTGTATCCCAACCAAAGTTTTTAGCTGAGGTGAGCAACATGTATAAAAGCACTCCTATCAGTGATTGGAAAAATTATTTCCGTTGGCGTGTGATTGATGATGCTGCTGATTTCTTAAGTGATGAAATTGTGATGCAAAATTTTGAATTCTTTGAGAAAACACTCAATGGTTCAAAAGAAATAAAACCAAGATGGAAGCGCAGCATGGAGTTGATAGATGCCCTTATGGGGGAAGCATTAGGTGAGGTATACGTGCAAAAACATTTTAGTGCCGACAGTAAAAAAAGAATCAACGAAATGGTGGATAACCTCACTGCTGCTTATGGTGAGCATATCGATCAGTTAGATTGGATGAGTGCTGAAACAAAGAAAATGGCGCGCGTTAAATTGAGTAAGATTATCCGTAAATTGGGTTATCCCGATAAGTGGAAAGATTACAGCAAATTAGAAATTACGCGTGAATCATTTTATAAAAATGTTGCTGCCGCTGCTGCATTTGCTTTTCAGTTCAATATAGAAAAAATTGGCAAGCCGGTTGATAAAACCGAATGGGGTATGAGTCCGCCAACTGTTAATGCCTACTATAATCCAAGTGTTAACGAAATAGTTTTTCCTGCAGGAATTATGCAGCCGCCATTTTTTGATCCACAGGCAGATGATGCAGTAAACTATGCAAGAATTGGTGCTGTGATTGGGCACGAAATTACACATGGTTTTGATGATCAAGGTGCACAATTTGATGCTGATGGCAATTTAAAAAATTGGTGGTCGAAAGAGGATAGTATTAAATTTAGTGAAAAAACGAAAGTGGTGATTGAACAATTTAATGGTTATGTAGCAATTGATACCTTGCATGTGATAGGAGAATTAACCGTTGGTGAAAATATTGCCGATTTGGGTGGTTTTACGATTGCCTTTGCTGCTTTGCAAAAATCATGGGCAGGAAAAACAAAGCCGGGCAAGATTGATGGTTTCACACCTGAGCAAAGATTTTTCTTGGCAGGTGCGCAAATGTGGCAAAATAAATCTCGTGATGAGGCACTTAAAAAACGCCTACTAACCGATCCTCACTCACCGGGTAAGTTCAGAGTTATTGGTCCATTCAGCAATATGCCTGAGTTTTATGCTGCCTTTGGTGTAAAGGAAGGTGATAAAATGTTTAGACCTGAAAATATTAGAGCAAAAATTTGGTAGTACCTCAATGTTAAAAGCCCAATCCCTCAATTGTAATTACATTTGAGGGATTTTTTTTTACCTATGTTTTCAATAAAAATTTTCCGACAGGCAAAGCGCCAATTAAACTG
>JALRAS010000116.1:0-312 GCA_023262495.1 Bacteroidia bacterium
CCAACTCATCATTAGCCAGCGAGGTGTCTGCAAATACCTGCTCAACATCACCGCTTCTTCTGTTTGTAATCTCGTAATTTAATTTTTGTGCTGCTACTTTCTCAAAAGTTTTTATTGTTTCAAGCACTGAGAAACCATGTCCAGTACCTAAATTAAAGACTTCATAGCTGCTTTTTGTATGACTATGAATAAGTCTTTCTATGGCTACAACATGCGCTTTGGCGATATCCACAACATGAATGTAATCTCTGATGCAACTTCCATCAGGCGTGTTGTAGTCATTCCCAAAAACCAACAGCTTTTCACGAATGC
>JALRAS010000116.1:322-4245 GCA_023262495.1 Bacteroidia bacterium
GCCGCAGTTTGCGTTATCATTGGAACTAAATTATTTGGTGTGCCTATGGGCAGTTCACCAATCAAGGCACTATCGTGAGCCCCAATGGGATTGAAGTATCTGAGAGAAACAACTTTAAGTGGGGAGGCGACAACCACATCGGCAAGCAATTTTTCGGCCATTTGCTTGGTTTTTCCGTAAGGAGATTCAGGCTCCTTCAGTGGTGCAAGCTCTGAAACAGGCAAATTATCTGGCTGCCCATAAACCGTGCAAGATGAAGAAAATACCAAATGCTGCACGTTGAAAAGTTGCATCATTTCCAATAAATTGATCAGCGATAACATGTTGTTTCGATAATACAGTAAGGGCTGCTCAACCGATTCTCCAACTGCTTTTAGTGCGGCAAAATGAATGACCGCATGGATATTTGGTTCCTGTTCAAAAAAATGTTTCAAAGCAATTTTGTCGCACAAATCAAAATGATAAAATTTGGGCTTTATGCCTGAAATTTGTGCAACACGGTTGAGCACATCAGCGTGAGAGTTTTGTAGACTATCGATGACCACAACCTCAAAACCTTTGGCCTGCAACTCAACAATTGTATGAGAACCAATGTATCCGGTACCTCCGGTGACAAGAATTCTTTTATTTAACATGTCTTGCTTCCATTTAAAGTTTGCAAATATAACAAATCATTCAAGTATCTGCAGAAGTATGATGCGTTTGTGATATTCGGTGCAAATTATGGTTAAACTGAAAATACACTCATCATCAAATCAAAAATCCTGTATGTGGCTGATTACTTAAAACGTTCAATTCAATGAATTATTTCTTTAGTAATAATATTCCTTCAATATTACATCGTTATTGATATTTCAACAACAATGCTGAAAGATAATCCAACACGCTAATTAATGTATTGATAACGATAGTCGCTTAAAAAAATTACCTTTGCACGCTTATTTTTTAATATGACCATCAAACAAGAAATAGAAAGACGCAGAACCTTTGGAATTATTAGTCACCCCGATGCGGGTAAAACTACTCTCACCGAAAAGTTGCTGTTATTTGGCGGAGCCATTCAAAGTGCAGGTGCTGTAAAGAGCAATAAAATAAAAAAACATGCCACATCGGATTTTATGGAAATCGAAAAGCAGCGTGGAATCTCTGTGGCCACCTCAGTGATGGGATTTGAATACAAAGGAAAGAAGGTAAACTTACTTGATACCCCCGGTCACGAGGATTTTGCCGAGGACACCTACCGCACACTAACCGCGGTTGACAGCGTTATCATGGTAATTGATTGTGTGAAAGGGGTTGAGCCGCAAACAAGAAAATTGCTCGAAGTTTGCCGCATGCGTAACACACCTGTAATCGTTTTTATCAATAAGCTCGATCGCGAGGGGAGAGACCCGTTCGATTTGCTCGATGAAATTGAAAAAGAACTAAAGATAAAGGTACGCCCCCTGAGTTGGCCTATTGGCATGGGTAAACAGTTTAAAGGCGTTTATAGCTTATATGAAAAAAGCCTAATTTTATTTGATGCCGGTAATAAGCTCAACGCTGAAAATGCCGTTAAAATTGATGATTTAAATGCTGCTGAAATAGCTGCCAACGTTGGCGAACGCTTTGCCGATAAATTAAGGGAGGATGTTGAAATTATTGAGTCGGTTTACCCTGAGTTTGTGGTTGATGATTACTTGCAAGGAAAAATTTCTCCTGTATTTTTTGGAAGTGCTGTTAACAATTTTGGTGTGCGCGAACTGCTCGACTGTTTTGTTCAAATAGCGCCTATTCCACAATCCCGCAGTACCGATTTGCACGAGATTAATCCTGACGATAAAAACTTTACAGGCTTCGTATTTAAAATTCACGCCAATATCGATCCCAAGCATCGCGATAGGATTGCTTTTTTGAGGGTTTGCTCAGGGGTATTTGAAAGAAATAAAAATTACTTCCATGTGCGCGAGGGACGACAGTTGCGATTTAGTAACCCTACCGCTTTTATGGCAGCAGAAAAAAATGTCATCGATGAAGCTTTTCCTGGCGATATCATTGGATTGTATGACACAGGTGTTTTCAAAATTGGGGATACTTTAACCGAAGGCACCAAGGAATCCTTCAAGGGAATACCAAGCTTTTCTCCAGAAATTTTTAGATATGTAAACAACACCGACCCAATGAAAACAAAACAATTGAACAAAGGGTTGGAGCAATTGACCGATGAAGGCGTGGCTCAGTTGTTTACCAAAACACTCAACAATAGAAAAATATTAGGCACCGTTGGTGCACTTCAATTTGAAGTAATACAACATCGTTTAAAAAGTGAGTATGGCGCAAGTTGCACCTTCGAAGCTATCAACCTATTCAAGGCCTGCTGGATCAGTTCAAAAGATAAGAAGAAACTTGATGCTTTTATTCTCGATAAGTCGCATCATATGGCTGTAGATAAAGATCATAAGCCTGTATTTCTTGCCGAGTCAGCTTGGGCCTTGCAAATGGCACAAGAGAAAAATCCTGATATCGATTTTCACTTCAAATCAGAATTTTAAGTCCATACACACAGCATCATCATTAATCACCTATTTTAAACTTCAACATGCTTCCAAAAGTTATTTTAAGTTCCGGCAAAGACCAATCCCCACGTAGATTTCATCCTTGGATTTTTTCGGGGGCCATCAAAAAAATAAAAGGTGAAGTGGCCGAAGGAATGATTGTTGAGGTAGTCAGTAATCATGATGAACCGCTTGGTATTGGTCATTATTCTGAAGGCAGTATTGCTGTCAGAATTTTTAGTTTTGAACCTATTGAAATCAATCAAGATTTTTGGGACAATCGCATACATAAGGCCTATGAGTTTAGGAAAGAAGCAGGACTCATCAATAATCCCGAAACCAATACTTATCGCCTGATACATGCTGAAGGAGATGGACTCCCGGGTTTAATCATTGATGTTTATGATGATACAGCTGTGATACAAACCCACAGCACAGGTATGCATCTTATGAAAACAGAATTAGTGAATGCGCTTAAAAATGTTTTTGGCAGTCAACTAAAAGCAATATATGATAAAAGTGCCGATACCATGCCCGATGTCAAGGGAGTTGAAATCAGCAATCAATTGCTTTGGGGAAAGCCGGACAGCGAATTCGTTTTGGAGCATGGTTTAAAATTTAAAATTGATTGGGAGCAAGGTCAAAAGACAGGATTCTTTATTGATCAGCGCCAGAACAGAAAATTATTACAAAAATATTGTACCGGTAAAAAAGTGCTCAATACCTTTTGCTACAGCGGAGGTTTTTCAGTGTATGCATTGGCTGCAGATGCTCAATTGGTGCATTCTGTAGATAGCTCTAAAAAAGCAATTTTACTTACCGATGAAAATATTGCACTCAACTTTGGAGCAACTGAAAAGCACGCTTCTTTTGCAGTGGATACCTTCAGCTTCCTCGATCAAAGCGAAGAGAAATACGATGTTATCATACTCGATCCTCCTGCCTTTGCCAAACATCATCATGTAAAACACAATGCTGTGCAAGGCTACAAGAGATTGAATGCCGAGGCCATCAGAAAAATAAATCCAGGAGGTGTTATTTTTACTTTTTCATGTTCGCAGGCCGTTGACAAATATTTGTTTCATCATACCGTAATGGCTGCAGCTATCCAAGCAGGCAGAGCCGTGAGAGTGCTCGAATACATGTCTCAACCATGTGATCATGCACCAAGTATCTTTCATCCTGAAGGCGAGTACCTAAAAGGAATGGTAATCAAAGTCTGCTGATGTTTAAATAAATCAAGTCAGGTTGTTCAAAGACAAGGCATATCATCATATTTGGAATATATCTTATCCTATCATTTTAGGTGGTGTTGCACAAACTATTATCAATGTAACCGATTCTGCCTTTCTTGGTCGAGTGAGCGAAGTGGCCCTCGGAGCTAGTGCC
>JALRAS010000116.1:4255-8978 GCA_023262495.1 Bacteroidia bacterium
TTATGATGTTGGGGTATGGATTTGGGGTGGGTGTTCAGATAATAATTGCACGGTTAAATGGCGAAAAAAAGTATCATGAAATGGGAAAGGTGCTCGATCACTCGCTCTATTTCTTACTCAGTTTATCATTAATCTTATTTGTATTCATTTATTGGGGCGGTCCCTTCATATTGCAGTACTTTGTAAAATCTCAGGGCATCTTAGCAGCTAGCA
Organism: Bacteroidia bacterium; assembly: GCA_023262495.1. Classification (GTDB taxonomy): domain Bacteria; phylum Bacteroidota; class Bacteroidia; order UBA4408; family UBA4408; genus CAIKXD01. Next base: position 4,469 of record JALRAS010000116.1, read on the forward strand.
TCAGTTTTATTCAGATTAGAAGTTTTGCAATATTTTTCTCCTCTCTGGTATTTGTAATAAGGGGATTTTTTACAGGAATTGCGCAAACAAAAATAGTATTGTACACCACACTTATTGTGGCTGTTTTGAATATCATCTTTAATTATGTCTTTGTTTTTGGAAATCTGGGATTCCCAAGGATGGAGGTAGCTGGATCGGCATTGGCAAGCACACTTGCCGAGTTTTTTGCAGCAATTTATACCTTGGTTTATACGTTCAAAACTGTCGATCTAAAAAAATATCAATTGTTTACATTTCATCGTTTTAACTTTGCTTACCTGCGCGATGTGCTCATTACCGCAGCACCCGTAATGCTGCAAATGTTTATTTCACTTACCTCGTGGTTTATTTTCTTTATGATTGTAGAACAAATGGGGGAGCGATCATTGGCAATTTCAAACATCATCAGAAATGCATACATGATTTTAATGATTCCTCTCATGGGTTTTAGTTCGGCCACCAATACCATCATCAGTACCTTGATTGGAGAAGGCAAAGAGAATCAAGTTTTTAGCATGATTAAAAAGATTTGCAGGTTTAGTTTTATGATAACCTTGGTTTACATGTTACTACTCAATTTGATGCCTCATTTAATGCTCGGTATTTTTACCAATGACACTGCACTTATTGAAGCAACCATACCTTCTTTGCATGTAATTGATGGTTCTTTATTGATGTTTTCTGTTTCATCAATTTTGTTGAGCGCTGTATCTGGAAGCGGAAATACGGCCATGTCATTGTTGATTGAAGTGGTAACAATTGCATTTTACCTCTTTGCTACTTATTTGATTGCAGTGTATTACCAATTGGCTATAGAGTGGGTGTGGAGCGTAGAGTATGTTTACTTTTTGTTCATGGGAGGTGTTTCGGTAATTTACCTCAGGTACGCCAAAAAACATGGCTTCAAGCACATTGATAGATAAAATTCAGCATCGGTATTACACCTTCAAATCAATACAATTTTTTCAGCGCATAATTGTAGTAGTTTATAGTAGGTTCGCTATTAAGCATTGCATGTTTCATAAAAATAAATGCAATCATAAATAAGATTTTAATTTCGCTTAACACCCCGGAGATATATTTTAGGAGCAAGATTATTTTTAAAATAATAGGACTAATGTGCAATTAATTTTAGTCAAAACTAAAACCAAATACTAGCGTTATGATGTGTAAAAGTAAAAAGAGTTATTCGGTTAAAAGTAGCTATCTTGTCAATGTGCCTCCAACCAGTTATTACCGGTGCCCACCTCGGCTTCCACGGGCACTTCGTGTGGTAGTGGCATAGCTTTTTTCATTTCCTCTAAAACCAATGTTTTCATCATTTCAATCTCTGTCACAGGCACTTCAAAAACCAATTCATCATGTACCTGCAACAACATTTTTGATTGCACATTTTCCTTTTTCATTCGTTGATGAATTTGGATCATTGCCAATTTAATCATATCTGCAGCGCTACCTTGAATAGGCATATTAATAGCATTTCTTTCGGCAAAACCTCTCACCACGGCATTGCCCGAGTTAATGTCACGCAGCCACCGCTTTCTTCCTAAAATTGTTTCAACATAGCCATGTTCCTTAGCAAACGCAATCTGCTTATCCATGTACGATTTGATGGCAGCATACTGCTCAAAATAATTATCAATCAACTGTTTTGCTTCGGTGCGACTCACACCAATGTTTTGTGATAACCCAAAGGCACTTTGCCCGTAAATAAGTCCAAAATTTACACTTTTGGCTTTGTATCGCATTTCCTTAGTTACTTCTTCCTCACTTATGCCAAATACTTTAGCTGCTGTTGCGGTGTGTATATCTTTTTTTAGCCTAAACGCTTCACACATAGCCTCATCGCCACTCATGGCAGCTACAATACGCAGTTCTATTTGTGAATAGTCGGCCGACATCAGCACATAGTCTTCGTTTTGTGCTACAAATGCTTTTCTGATTTCGCGCCCCAATGCCGTGCGGATAGGAATATTTTGCAAATTGGGATTGTTGGAGCTTAACCTTCCTGTAACTGCCACCGCCTGATTGTATGATGTATGAACCCTTCCGGTAAACTTATTTACAAGCATTGGAAGCGAATCAACGTAGGTGCTTTTCAATTTTGTTAACTCTCTAAATGCTAAAATATCGTTCACAATTTTATGCTCGTGCGCCATCTTTTGGAGGACTTCCTCACCGGTGGCGTATTGCCCAGTTTTTGTCTTCTTAGCCTTGGGATCTAGCTTAAGGTGGTCAAATAATATTTCGCCTAACTGTTTTGGAGAAGCCAAATTAAACCTTACACCTGCTTGTTCATAAACACGTTCCTCACTTTCTTTGGCTTGCTTTTCAAGTTCTATAGAATACTCGTTCAGAAAATTGATATCTATTTTAATACCTTCGAACTCCATTTGAGCAAGCACCTTTACCAAAGGATTTTCTATTTGATTGAAAATTTTTTCTACGCTTTTTTCTTTCAGCATAGGCTCGAAGGTTTCTTTTAATTGCAGGGTAACATCAGCATCTTCAGCAGCATAATCGGTAATTTTATCAATGTCAACATCACGCATGTTCAATTGATTTTTTCCTTTTTTGCCAATGAGCGCCTCAATGGAAACCGGCTCATAGCCAAGGTACTTAACACTGAGTAAATCCATACTTCTTCTGCCTTCAGGCTCAATTAAATAATGAGCAAGCATAGTATCAAAAATTTGGCCTTGCAACTCAAAACCATAGCGCTTCAAAATCAACATGTCGTATTTAATATTTTGCCCAATCCAAGTGATATCCCTGTTGTTAAACAATGCTTGAAACATTTGTAGAAGTTTTATCGCTTCAGCTCTTTGGTCGGGAAAGGATACATACCAAGCCTCACCTTTCTTTACAGAAAAAGCAGCGCCAACAATTTCAGCTATGTTGGCATCTATGCCGGTGGTTTCGGTATCAAAACATATTTGGCTATGTTTACTAAGGTGTTCAATTAACTGCAGAATTTCTTCCTCGCTGCCTACGTGTGTGTATTGATGTGGCGTGTTGGTAATATTTTTATCGGCAAACAACGCGTCATCAGTAGGTTCAATTTCTGAAAAAAGGTTAGCTGCAGGTTGGTTTGTGCTTGTTTCCGATTCCTCTGATTTTGAAAAAAGATCTATTTGTGTTGTACCTTTTTGAGGCGATGACGCATTTTTAACTACCGAAAAGGGTTCGCCTAATATTCGCTTGCCTAATGATTTAAATTCTAGTTCTGTAAAAATCTCGTTCAGCAATTCTGTATTGAGTGCTGATACCTTATACTCATCAGCATTAAAAGTTACAGGAACATCTAAAATAATGGTGGCCAATTTTTTACTCATAATCGCTGAGTCTTTTCCAGCTCTTATTTTTTCTCCCATACTGCCTTTAATCAGATAAGCATTGTCGAGTACATTCTCGAGTGTGCCATATTCAGTGAGCAGTTTGATGGCAGTTTTCTCGCCAACTCCCGGGATGCCGGGAATGTTGTCAGAGGCATCGCCCATCAATCCTAACAAATCAATGACTTGTGAAATATTTTGAATGCCCCACTTTTCGCAAACTTCCTTAACCCCCATAATTTCGGCCTTGTTACCAAAAGCCGGTGGCTTGTATATAAATATATGCTCGCTTACCAATTGTCCGTAGTCCTTATCTGGCGTTACCATATATACATCAAAGCCCTCTTTTTCTGCTTGTTTTGCCAGGGCCCCAATAATATCATCTGCCTCATACCCATCAAGCTCTACAACAGGAATGTCAAATCCTCTGATGATTTTTTTGATGTCAGGAATCGACAATAGTAAATCTTCGGGTGCTTCCTGCCTATTGGCTTTGTAACCATCAAAATCTGTATGTCTTTCGGTAGGCGCATGCGTATCGAATGCCACAGCAATGTGTGTAGGTTTTTCTTTATTAAGAAGTTCAATCAAAGTATTAGTAAAACCAAACTGAGCATTTGTATTTTTACCCGCAGAGGTCAAACGCGGATTTCTGATGAGCGCATAGTAAGCCCTGTAAATCAATGCAAGGGCATCAAGTAAAAAAAGTTTTTTCTCGTTCATGACTAATTTTCAAAGTTACAAAGAAAGTAAAATACCTCGCACTAATCATAACCGATTCATTAATTACCTATTTCTAAATGATATTGTGTAAGGAAAAGAATAATTATTTACGAATTCGGGGTGCTAAACATTCACATCATAATGTTTGAAAAAAAATAATTCTTTGCACCAGCATCTAATTTTTAATACTATTTTTGAGCGTCTAAAAAAAACAAGAAAAACAACATGCAAAAAATATCAGGAAAGAACTTGTTCGTTGCCGGTATGGTCTTATTTGTGGCACTTAGCAGATTGCTGCCTCACATTCCAAATTTTACACCCATTGCAGCCATAGCACTCTATGGAGGTGCATGGTTTGTAAACAAAAGAGCGGCCTATTTATTAACTTTTGCGGTTCTCCTTTTTAGCGATGT
>JALRAS010000117.1 GCA_023262495.1 Bacteroidia bacterium
GACCGGTTCCCACACACATACTCACCATGCCATTTCCTTAGGTCACCCACTCGGATGTTCAGGTGCAAAATTATCGGTGCAATTATTCAATGAGTTAAAGCGTCAACAAAAGAAATATGGCATGGTGAGTATGTGTGTGGGAACCGGTCAAGGTGCGGCAGGTATTTTTGAAATGATGTAATTGCATTTTTTCGGATAAAAGATATTTGATCGATTAGATCATCCCTAAGCTTTAGAAGAGATAAAAATCTTTGCCACCTAAATAAAGATGATTGATGTGATTTGAATTGCTTCGAAAATATTGCGTGCGTGTACTTTAAAAAAAATTATACTTTTGTTCCCTATACATTACTATGAGTGCTCAGTTTCAACTTTTAAATGCAGCTGCTTTTGACCACACCATCAAGCGCCTTTGCTATGAGTTGATTGAGAATCACAATAACTTCGAGAACACTGTTATCATAGGCCTGCAGCCAAGAGGCATTTACCTAAGCGGTCGCATTTGTGATGAATTACAAATCATTACAGGATTAACAGGTATTGCACACGGACATTTAGATGTTACCTTTTACCGCGATGATTTTAGAAGACGAGAAAATCCGTTAGTGCCTAATCGTACCCAAATAGATTTCATTATAGAAGATAAAAACGTTATTTTAGTTGATGATGTGCTGTACACCGGCCGCACAATTAGAGCAGGGATGGATGCTTTGCTGGCTTTTGGCAGACCTAAAAAAGTGGAATTGATGGTGCTCATAGATCGCAGGTACAGCAGACACTTACCTATACAGCCTGATTATGTTGGAAAGGTAGTTGATACCATTGCCTCAGACAACGTAAAAGTAAAATGGAAAGAGATTGATGAGCAGGACGAAGTTTTTATGATAACAGAAAACGAAGACAACTTATGAGTGCCTTAAGCGTGAAGCATTTACTAGGAATCAAAGATATCAATGCCAATGATATTGATATGATTTTTAAAACAGCCGACACTTTTAAGGAAGTTATCAATAGACCAATTAAGAAGACTCCTTCACTGCGCGACACTACGATAGCCAATTTATTTTTTGAGAATTCAACACGTACCAAATTATCTTTTGAGTTGGCAGAAAAACGACTTTCTGCCGATGTCATTAATTTTGCGGCAAGCTCATCGTCTGTGAGCAAAGGCGAGACGCTTATTGATACTGTCAATAACATCTTAGCAATGAAGGTTGACATGGTAGTGATGCGGCATCCTTATGCCGGTGCAGCCAAATTTTTATCGAAACATGTGAACGCTACCATTGTTAACGCGGGAGACGGGGCACATGAGCATCCCACGCAAGCGCTGCTTGATGCTTTTTCAATAAGAGAGAAGTTAGGCGATTTAAAGGGTTGCAAAGTGGCAATTGTGGGCGATATCTTGCACAGTAGAGTGGCGCTCAGCAATATATTTTGCTTACAAAAACTGGGAGCAGAGGTAATGGTTTGCGGACCGGCCACACTCATTCCAAAGTACATTCACGAGTTAGGTGTAAAGGTTGAGCTCAATCTTAAAAAAGCCTTGGAATGGTGCGATGTGGCCAATATGCTGCGCATACAGCTTGAGCGTCAAGATATCAAATACTTCCCCAGTTTAAGAGAGTATGTCATGTTGTACGGACTCAACAAACAAATACTCGAATCATTATCAAAACAAATTGTTGTAATGCACCCGGGGCCAATCAACAGAGGTATAGAAATTACGAGTGATGTAGCCGATCATGCCCAATCACTCATCTTGCAACAAGTTGAAAATGGTGTAGCAGTAAGAATGGCCGTGCTCTACTTGCTTGCCGGCTCAATTAAATAGTTTGCTCCTGAAATTTGTTTTATATCAAAGGTTTTTTTACTTTTGCATGCTATATCCAAACAGGCATGAATTTTAATATCACAAAAAACGACAAATTTACTTTACTTGATTTAAAGGTAGATAAATTGGACAACACTGTTTCACCTGTGCTGAAGTCACAACTTGTTGTGTTAAATGCAGAGGGCGTTAAAAATATTATTATCAATATGCAAGACACTAAGTATTGCGACAGTAGTGGGCTTAGCGCCATACTTGTTGCCAATAGACTTTGCAAAAACAGTGGTGGTATGTTTGTATTGACCAACATTCAAGATCCCATTAAAAAGCTGATTGCCATTTCTCAATTAGATTCCATTTTAAATATTACAACAAGTATAAAGGAGGCAGAAGAGTTGCTTTCTGTTGCTGCCGCAGAATAATTTGAATTACTAACCTCTAAACATAACTATGAAAAAAAATCTACTACTTATCGCATTCTTAAGCATTTTTTCAATTGGAGCTTTTGCTCAGTGCACTCCTGCTGTTGTTGGAAATGCAGGTATTTACCCTGATAGTGCTACTAATTTTTTACCTGCTTATCAAGGTCAACCATACACTCAATTAATCACAGTAAAAGTTCCTGCCGATACACTTCAAGCAGGTTTCCCTGTGCCTATCGCAAAAATCAAACTAAACTCTATTGTTGGTCTTCCTCAAGGTCTTACCTATTCTTGCGTGCCAAGTAATTGTGAATTTCCAGGAGGTCAAACAAATTGCGCGATAATTACAGGAACCACCAATGACCCTGTAGGAGAATACACGCTCACCGTAACTGTAGAACCTTTTATTGGAACACCACCTGCAGTAATTTCAAATGGCCCACAAACATTTTCTTATTACAAGATTGTTGTTAATCCTGCTAATTCAACCCAAAGTTTAAATCCTAATACTTTTACGGTTAGTCAAAACATGCCAAACCCTGCTGACAATGCTTGTGATATTTACTACACTCTAACTAATAAAGCTGATGTTGACATCAGATTGATGAATGCTATTGGTAAAGAAGTGCAAAGAATAAGAACAAGTGGCAATGCGGGTGTAAACAAATACGAATTGAATACTGCCGGTTTAGCGCAAGGAATTTATTTTTACAGTGTGTTTAACGGACAAACTACTATCACTAAGAGAATGGTTGTTAACCACTAAAAAACATTTTTGAATTTTTAAAAAGCCGCTTTATGCGGCTTTTTTTTGCACTCTAATGCGAGTTGCTGCTATCATCCTCAATAAATATATTCCTATGCCAATACTCATTAAAGATATTACCAAGCTGCTCGAACAACTTGCTCCACTGTCCTTGCAAGAAACCTACGATAATTGCGGTTTGCTTGTTGGTTCGCCCACTGCTGTTGCAACCGGTGCTCTCATTACACTTGATGTTACAGAAAATATTATTGATGAAGCCATTGCTAACAAGTGTAACTTGGTGATTGCTCACCATCCTTTAATTTTTAGCGGCTTGAAAAAACTTAGTGGGAATTCATGGATTGAGCGCACGATCATCAAAGCCATAAAAAACGACATTAGTATTTATGCCATACACACCAATCTCGACAACATGATGCAAGGTGTAAATAAAATGATGGCCGAAAAAATTGGGCTGATAAGAGGCAGTGTGCTACAACCCAAAAAAGAACTTCTCCGCAAGCTTGTTTGTTTTTGCCCTAAGGATGATGCTGAAGCAGTAAGAAATGCTTTATTTTCGGCAGGTGCCGGTCATGTTGGCAATTACTCTGAATGCAGCTTTAACAGTGAAGGTATAGGAACCTTTAAAGGAAACGAACACAGCAATCCTACTATTGGTTCCCCCGGAGAGCTCCGACAAGAGGCCGAAATAAAAATAGAAACTATCTTTCCGGCATACCGCGAGACAATGATTCTTAAAGCAATGTTAGATGCACATCCCTACGAAGAGGTGGCCTACGAAATAACCACCCTGCACAATCAATGGCAGTTGGTTGGAGCCGGTTACATTGGCTCACTTCCCGAAAGTATGGATGAAAAAGATTTCCTGCAGCTGTTAAAAAAAGTTTTTCATTGTGGCAGCATCCGACACACTGCGCTTAGCGGTAAAAAAATACAGAAAGTGGCTCTATGTGGGGGCTCAGGAAGTTTTTTACTAAAAGATGCTATACAACAAGGTGCCGATATATTTGTAACGGCCGATTTCAAGTACCACCAATTTTTTGATGCTGATAATCAAATTGTTATAGCTGATATTGGACATTACGAAAGCGAACAATTTACTAAAGAATTGATTTTTAATGAAATTCAGAAAAATTTTAGTACTTTCGCGCTCTGTTTATCAAAAAATAATACCAATCCTATTCATTATTATTAAATAAAATGTCGAAATCAAAAGGAGCAGTACTAGAAAAAGAAGCAAGTGTTGAAGAGAAACTGAAAGCACTTTACAGTTTACAACAAATAGATTCTGCTATTGACAGAATTAGAATCGTTCAGGGAGAACTTCCTTTAGAGGTGAGCGACCTTGAGGATGAAGTTGCCGGTTTGGAAACCCGCATCAAAAATCTTACCGATGAAATCAACACCTTAGAAGACCAAATCACTGCGCGTAAAATTGCTATGAAAGATGCTACTGAGCTCATTAAAAAATATGAGGGTCAGCAAGGTAAAGTAAGAAATAACAGAGAATACGATTCTATCACCAAAGAAATTGAGTACCAATCTTTAGATATTCAGTTGAGTGAGAAAAGAATTAAAGAATTTAAAGCGCAAATAGCAGCCAAAAATGAGGTGCTAGATGCCGCAAAAGCTACCTACAACGAAAGAAAGAATGATTTAGATCACAAGAAAGATGAATTGAAGGACATCGTTGCTGAAACTGAAAAAGAAGAAAAATCATTATTGAAAAAATCAAAAGATTCTGAAGGCAGTATTGAGCCAAGATTGCTTAATGCTTATCAAAGAATAAGATCTAACTCTCGCAATGGCTTGGGCGTTGTAACCGTTGAGCGTGATGCTTGTGGCGGTTGTTTCAATAAAATTCCACCTCAAACGCAAATGGATATTCGTACGCACAAAAAGATTATTGTGTGTGAACATTGTGGAAGAATTTTGGTGGATGCCGAAATTTTAAATCAGTAAGTAATTCTAAAAACAATTATTTTTAAGGGGTTTCATATCAAATTGAAATCCCTTATTTTTTTTAATGATACACCGATTTGCTTTAATCATCGTTTGTGCTATTTGTGCGGCCCAACCTGCTAGTGCTTCGCTCGAATTCAGCTATCACTTTCGCAAAGCATACGAACATGTAACTGCGCTGCGTTTCAATCAGGCCAATCAGTATATTGATGCAGAAAAAAACTTGAATCCTAAGAATTCACTCATTGTGCTCGTTGAGAATTATCGCGACTGCATGGAGTTAATTTTGAACGAAAACAAATCACAACTCAAGGCGTATAGCTCACGTAAAGCACAAAGACTTGAGGCGCTTGAAAAAGAAAATAAGGCATCACCCTATTATTTGTATGCGCAAGCCGAAATCAATATGCATTGGGCCTTTGCACACATTAAAAATGGCGAGTATCTTAATGGGGTACTCGAAATAAGCCGTGCCTACAAGATGCTATCGGACAACATCAAAAAATTCCCAAATTTTACAGCGCATTACAAGTCAATTGGATTGCTGCACGCGCTCATAGGTGTAATACCTGATGAGTATCAATGGGCTGTAAATATGCTCGGGTTTTCGGGCTCGCTCAACCAAGGAAAAAAGGAATTGCTACTTTTTTACGAAACTTCACTCAATGATACGCTGTATTATTGTTATCAAACAGAAGCTACCCTAATGCTTGGAATCACCCTCATCAATTTTGCTCCCGATGAGTTAATCACACACAGATTATTGAATCAAATCAAAGTGCAAAAACAAATGAATCCCATACTCAGTTTTGTTTATGCCGATATTTGCATGCATCAAGGCAACAGCGCTGAAGCGGCTAATCATCTGATTACATACAAATACAACACACCCACCTATTTCAAGTTTCACTATCTTAATTACCTGCTCGGACTAGCACGACTGTATCACTTTGAAGATGATGCAAATATTTATCTTGAAGCATACGTAAACGAGTTCAAAGGAAACACCTTTATCAAAGCTGCCTACCTTAAACTTGCCTATCATTATTTGTTGCATCAACAACATGATCAATACAATTACTATTTAAAACAAATACCCTTGCATGGCAACGACATTACCGATGAAGATAAATCGGCTATGAAGGAATCTGCCGGTAAAAGCATGCCTAACTTGTATCTTTTAAAGAGTCGCTTATTATTTGATGGAGGATATTATCATGAGTCATATAGCAGTTTGATAAAGGCCAACAAAGATGATTTTGTAACTGTGAAAGAAAAATTAGAATTCTTGTATCGATTGGGCAGAATTCAGCACAAAAAAGAAAACTATCAACAAGCGATTTATTACTACAAAATGGCTATGAAAAATGGGGCCGATTATCCTTATTATTTTGCAGCCAATGCTGCACTCAATATTGGATTGATATATGAAGCATTAGAAAATAAAGATTTGGCAGCATACTATTTTAAGGCCTGTTTAAAAATGCGTGATCATGAATACCAAAGAAGTATTGATCAGAAGGCCAAAGCGGGATTGAAAAGATTGGCCGACTAACAGACACCTTCTAAAAATTGCTTGCCTCATTTCATTAACTACATCATAAAATTATCATACATTTGTATATTCAAATAATCCAATGAAAACAATCAAAATTCTAGCATCCTATATGATGTTAATCATCATGGGAACATCAATTGCCTCAGCACAAAAAAACATCACGCTTAGAAGTCAACTTACCTTTCCTGGAAAACAGCTCGCAAACATAGGCGGCTATGTAGATAGCTTAGGAAACGAGTACGCACTTGTTGGTCACTCTGTAGGTTTATCTATTGTTAATGTTCAGGATCCCGATAACCCCTTTATTGTGCAGGAAATACCCGGTCCCAATTCAATTTGGAGAGAAGTAAAGGTATGGCAAAAATACGCTTATGTTACCACCGAAGGAGGATCTGGAGGGCTTACCATAGTTGATTTAACTAACTTACCAAGTAGCAATTTGCCCTACCAGAATTGGGCACCAACAATTACTACTCCCACTGGTACGTATACCTTAAGCACTATTCATGCTTTGCATATCGACAATGGTTATGTATACTTGTATGGTGCTAACAATGGCAGTGGAATTGATGGCATTGTGATAGGTGATTTGAGCGACCCTTGGAATCCAACTGTAGCTGGATTATATGATGGTTTTTATGTACACGATGGCTATGTTAGAAACGATACTGTATGGGCTGGTCATATTTATGATGGTTTTTTTACTGCCATAGATGTGAGCGACAAAGCCAACCCTGTTGAGATAGCGCAGCAGAATACCCCTAATAATTTTACGCATAATACATGGTTAAGTGATAATAGTCGCTATCTGTTCACAACTGATGAAGTAGATAATAGCTATTTGGCAGCTTATGATGTTGCTGATGTAAACAATATTATGTTTATTGATAAAATTCAATCTCAAAATCCGGGTTCACTGAGTGTGGTGCACAACACCCATATCTTAAATGATTATGCCGTTACCAGTTGGTATAAAGATGGTGTGGTAATTACAGATGTGCACAGGCCACAAAATTTGGTAAATGTAGGCTGGTTCGATACCAGTCCGCTTACAGGTGGTGGCTATGACGGCTGTTGGGGTGTGTATCCATATCTTCCATCGGGCAATCTTGTTGCCTCCGATATGCAACAAGGACTATTTGTACTCACACCTGATTATGTGCGTGCCTGTTATCTCGAAGGAAATGTATCGGACAGCATCTGCGGTGCGCCAATTGCAGGGGTAAAAGTAACTATTGTAGGTGCAGGAGTATTAGACAGTACAAACGCTTCAGGCGATTATAAAACAGGAACTCCTGATGCAGGTACCTATACCATTACTTTTCAAAAAGCAGGTTACAATACTGTAACCATCAATAATGTGGTACTTGACCATACCATTGTAACCACCCTCAATGTGGAAATGATTAGCACACAGTCGGTGAGTTTAAATGGAAATGTAAGTAATAGCGCAGGGGCGCCAATTGCCAACATTCCAGTAAATATTACCAATGCTAATTACGCCTACTCTTACACAAGTGATACCAATGGTAATTTTTCGCAATGCGGTTTGATTTCAGGGAACTACGACATCACCTCCGGAGCATGGGGATATGTCACTTATTGCAACAATACAAACATTGCCAATGGCAACATCAACATTACCCTTCAACCGGGAATTTATGATGATTTTACTTTCAACAATAGTTGGACAGTAAGTGGAACGGCTGCATTAGGTGTATGGACAAGAGCTTTTCCTGCAATTACCACACAAGGTTCATTTACTTCTAATCCGGGTACCGATGCTTCTGCTGATTGCGGAGGAATGGCCTTTGTAACCGGTAATAACAATGCCAATGTTGGAGCCGATGATGTTGATAATGGTTACACCATATTAACTTCTCCGGTTTTCGATATGAGCAATATGCAAGATGCACACATTAAGTATGCGCGTTGGTTTTATAATGGCGGTGGCACAGGTCAGGTAAACGACAGCTTGATTATTAAATTAAGCAATGGCACACAAACTGTCAATTTAGAGGTTGTAACAGCAGCCACAGCAGGAAGCAGTTCATGGGTAGAGAAAGATATTTTGTTGAGCAATGCTACTATTCCTTTTACCAACAATATGCGCATTATTGCTTATGCGGTTGATGCCGCTCCAGGGCACCTCGTAGAAGGCGGATTTGATCATTTCAGAGTAGAACCTGATACCATCAGCAGCATCAATAAAGTCAATGTTCCGGCAACAGTAAATTTCTATCCTAACCCCTTAAAT
>JALRAS010000118.1 GCA_023262495.1 Bacteroidia bacterium
GTGATTGGGCAAAATGAAGTCTACAGTCTACACCAACAAGATAGGAAGCCCTGATATCAGTAATTAAATGATTTCATTATAAAATAATTTTAAGTAGACGTTTGATTTAATAGTTCGAAAACTGAATTGAATTGAAGTTTTCCGTAAAACATTAACTTTTTGGCTGGTTATTTCCCTTAGTAAACGCGAAGTTGTACTTCGTGTTTATTAATTGTTAGAGCTTTGCTCGGCTTCATAGTGCAACAAGTATAATTTCGAAATTCGGATTTGTGCTGCTCAATCTGGGAACACGGAAGGTTACAAACGAGGAAGAGCGCGAGATTAACAATGAATTCCTTTCATCTTAAAAATCATATGATTTCCACTTTTGTAGCACCATTACCATAGCGCTGAAAGTTTGCAGGATAATGCTTGATGCCTTTGTAGTTGTTCAGCTCTTGCTGTATTGCATCCTTTAACACTCCCTTTCCTATGCCATGAATGAAGGTAACAGAAGCATAATTGAGCTGAATTGCTTTTTCCAGTTCCTTTCTAAATACGTTCATTTGAATTGCCAACATCTGTTGAGCACTCACATTAATAAAGTCTTCTAATAATTCAGCTATATGCAAATCAATCTCTATATCTACCCTGCCATAATCATGAGGTTTTGATTTTACTTTTTCAGGAATTATTTCTTTGTCTTCGTTCAATAAAGGTAATTCAAAATCGGGTTGCTTTAAACCGGCTAAGATTTCTTTTTGTGCCACTAAAAATATCAATGCCTTGTTGTTAACCTGACCTGAAAATTGATAAGTAGTATCCTTGTAAAATTTGCTTGCCTTGATTGCAATGGTGGTTGCAAATGGGTTTAAGGGCTCCATTTTTTTTGTATCATTAAATATACATTGAAACCTCATTCTACAATATAATTCTATTTCCTCGCGCTTAATGGTCTTCACAAAATGTGTCATTCCATGATTTAACTGACCTGCCGAAAAAAGTAACACCTTGTCCGTTTCTTTTTGATACAATTCAAAATAAAAATTGTAACCCGAGGTATTTGCAAGGTGCAAATCAAGATCGCATGCTTGTAAATTGTTGTGATCTTTGGGCACAAACAATAGCGCTATTTCTTGCTGACCTAATGAGTATGTAGGTACCTGTGCATGAATAACTGTTTCGACAGTTGCCTGATGCACTTTAACCAGTTGTTTAATCGCATAAGGTGTTTCAAAACCATCATCATCCATCACTATCGCGATATTTTTATCCTTTAATTTGACAACAATACCACCACCCTTTTGATTTAAAAAGGATACTTTATCACCAACCCTAATTTCCATTGATGTTGAATTTACTTTATTGCAATCATACTTATTTCAACATTCACATTCTTGGGTAAACCTGCTACAGCAACAGTTTCACGTGCGGGAAAGGCCTCTTTAAAGTAAGAAGCATACACAGTATTTACTTCTTGAAAATGATTCATGCTGCTTAAAAAAATAGTTGTTTTGGCAACGTGAGTCAGGTTGTATCCGGCTGCATCGAGCACTGCCGAAATATTTTTCATTACCCGATGAGTTTCATCAGTGATGTTGTCCATTTCAAGTTCGCCAATTTGAGGATTGATTGCAATTTGTCCGGAAAGAAAAAGCATGTTACCCACTTGCACTGCCTGACTGTAAGGTCCTATAGCCTGAGGTGCATCGGCTGTATGAATAATTTTTTTGTTTGTCATAGTTCACAATTATTTAATGCCCGAATGTATCAATTTAGATTTACATTTGCTTTAATAATTTTCATTAAATTAATGGAGTATTTAATTATTTGTATCACTGCTTTTGGGGCATCACTGCTAACCTTTTTTTCAGGTTTTGGGCTTGGTACTATCCTCACTCCCGTGATGATTATTTTTTTTCCTCCCGAAGAAGCAATTGCACTCACCGGAATGGTGCACCTGCTTAATAATCTTTTCAAGTTGATTATTGTTGGTAAACAAACCGATATTCAAACTGCTTTAAAATTTGGCATCCCTGCGGTGGTGGGTTCATTGATCGGGGCCTTCGTTTTAGTATATCTATCTAAACATTTTTTTCATTACGAATACCAACTTTGGGGACATGCTATGCAAATTACGCTCATTAAATTATTGGTTGCCTTGTTGATGATTTTCTTTGCTCTCTTTGAAATTCTTCCCTGGTTAAAGTCTATTCATTTCGATAAGAAATATATCAGATTAGGCGGTTTTATCAGTGGTTTTTTTGGTGGGTTATCGGGCAATCAGGGGG
Source organism: Bacteroidia bacterium (assembly GCA_023262495.1). Taxonomy (GTDB): domain Bacteria; phylum Bacteroidota; class Bacteroidia; order UBA4408; family UBA4408; genus CAIKXD01. Next base: position 2,271 of record JALRAS010000118.1, read on the forward strand.
CATTGAGAAGCGCCTTTTTACTGCGTTACGGATTGAGCAAAGAAGTATTTATTGCTACCGGTGTTGTTATTGCCTGCCTCATAGATGTAACGCGCCTTAGCATATACTTTGGCGGAAGCAGTAATTATGATTATTGGGAAAATGACACGCTATTAATCATGGCAGTATTGAGCGCATTTGCTGGCGCTTATTTGGGAAGCAAACTACTTAAAAAAGTAACCCTCGACTTCGTTCAAAAAATAGCGTGTACCATGATTATTTTCTTGGCACTGCTGTTGGCAGCAGGCATTATTTAACCACATAATCAGCCACATCCAACGTTCCTTGCAGCATTCTGCGCATCAAGTTTAAAGCAGTGAGCGTGGCTGCCTGAATATTGCGTTCGCGGTGCTTGCCAAATAAAAATTGTTGCGCATAAACTTCAGTTCGACTTGCCACTGCAATCCAAACTGTACCCACCGGCTTTTCAACTGATCCTCCGTCAGGTCCGGCAACACCGCTTGTTGCTATTGCATAGTCAACATTCAGCAATTTTATTACGCCCTTAGCCATGCTCTCTACTACTGGCTTACTCACTGCACCATAGGCATCAAGATCACTTTGGGAAACATTTAATTGATTTACCTTAACCTCATTAGAATAAGCAATTACTCCACCCTTAAAATAATTGGAACAACCGGGCACCTTGGTCATGCTTGAGGCAATTTGACCACCTGTGCAGCTTTCGGCAGTTGCCAAAGTTTTATTTTGCCCACCAAGTAGTTGCCCAAGCACCAACTCAAGCGTATCATTATTTTCTCCATAACAATACTTACCTACCAATGCTTTCAATTTAAGCAATTGCGCATCGAATTCATTTGTCAATTTTTCTTTATCCTCTCCACTTCCCGACAAGCGCAATCTTACCGCACTTACAGACGGAAGGTAAGCCAATTTTATACCTTCGGGCAAAGCTTCTTCCCAATCATGAATTTTTTCGGCCAGTATACTTTCACCAATTCCTTGCGTAAGTAATGTATGATGAATGATATGCGGAGCATTAAAATGTTGCGACAACATGGGTAGTATACTACTTTCCATCAAGTGCATCATTTCATAAGGAACACCGGGCATCGAAACGTAAATTACACCATCTACATTAAACCACATACCCGCAGCAGTGCCAACAGCATTACGCAACGCCATACAATTGGCAGGAAGCTCAGCTTGTGAACGATTAACTGCCGATACCTGATAGCCTCTATCTTTAAATAAACGCTCAATATCACTATATACCTCATCATTAAAAATCAAGTGCGTATTAAAATACTTACACAATGTTTTTTTGGTGATATCGTCCTTTGTTGGCCCCAAGCCACCGGTAATCAAAACGATTGATGCTCGTGATGCTGCCTCTGATAATGCATTTAAAATATGCTGCTCACTATCGGAAACAGAGGAAATTTGCTTCACCGAAAAACCACGCATATTCAATTGCTGAGCCATCCAAGCGGAATTGGTATCAACAATTTGTCCTATTAAAATTTCATCACCAATTGTAATTATTTCTACTTGCATGAATATGGTTATTGAACTGTAAAATTAAAAACATTCGAATATATTTTAAAGCTACTTATCAGATTGGTTTTTAGTTATCATCATCAATTGATTGACAGAGCCAATCACTTCATACTTGATACAAAATTGAATAGACTGATGAGCAGTAATACTCAACAATTCTCTCTTTTAATTGTTGATAGAAACGAACATCCACAGAAAAAAAACTACTAAAAGATGACCCGAGATCAATCACTCATCAGCATAAGACCGCTAATTGAAATCAAACAGGAAAACAACCTTCCACTTGAAAAATTTCAGAATGACACCTTACGGCCGATATTAAAACTGCAGCATGATTGCATCTTAAAAATATTTAATGACTTTCTACAAGCGCACAAAATGACCTTGAACAACTTAAGCAAAGAGCAAATTGAGGAAATTATCCATCATAACATCAAAAAAAATATGGCCCTTCAAAGCATGCTTAAAGGTATAATCATTGGACATTTCACAGAGAGCGAACTCAGCTATTGGTTGCTGCACAAAGAGGAAATAAACAAGCGTATCATACAACTCTGCATCAAACGCATTCAGTCAACATACTAATCACTATGACTTTGGGATTATATCCTTAGCGCTAAATGACAAGATAAATCAGTGCCAGTGATACTACTTTTGTAATGGGAATTTAGGTTAAAGTATAGTTGATTGCGTATTGGTTTGTTGCGTCATATACTGCTCGTAATACTCACCTTTTGCAAGCATCAATTGATCGTGTGTACCCTGCTCTTTTAATTGATGATTAGCAATCACAATCAATTGATTGGCATGCTGCACAGTGCTAATTCGATGACTTATATAAATTGCTGTTTTACCAACTAGTTTCTTTTTGAGCTGGTTTAAAATCCTAATTTCGGTACTAGTGTCTATGGCACTCAAACAGTCGTCAAGCAATAGGATGGCAGGATTTTTAATTAATGCGCGTGCAATACTCAACCGCTGCTTTTGACCTCCGCTAAGGGTAATACCACGCTCCCCTATCACAGTTTGATACCCCTCCTTAAATCCTTTGATGTTATCTAACAAATCGGCTGCTGCTGCCGCCTCATCAACCTGTTGAGCAAGATGTTTTTGGTCGGGATTAAGACCAAAAACAATGTTGTTATAAATGGTATCAGAAAATAAAAAAACATCTTGAGGCACATATCCAATGGCATCGCGTAAACTCTTGATGCTATACTTCTTAATGTTCACCTCGTTGATTAATATGTGACCTTCATCAGCATCATATAACCGAGCAATCAACAGCGCAATTGTGGTTTTTCCGCTTCCTGTGCGTCCGGTAATACCTATGCTCGTGGAAGGAGGAACGTAAAAGTTAACCCGATCAAGCGCCTTGATTCCTGATTCAGGATATGTAAATGAAACATTTACAAATCTGATGCTAACAGGTTCGTGATTGTTGAGCAGCAGTTGACCATCCGATAACTGACTTTTAGTAGTTAAAAACTCATTTATTCTTTGTTGAGAAACAGCGGCCTTTTGAATCAACGAACTTACCCAACCTATGGAAGTTACTGGCCAGGTTAACATATTCACATAAATCACAAACTCAGCAATATTACCCAAGGTAATTACCCCATTAATGTATTGATTGCCTCCAATGTAAATGGTGATAATGGTGCTGGCACCTATAAGCAAAGTAATGACAGGTGCAAACAATGTTTCAACACGCATCAGCTTTAGTGATAGCGACTTAAAATTTAAAGAATCATTCACGAAATGTTTGATACTTTCATTTTCACGATTGAAAGATTTTATCACCCTAATTCCGGCAAAAGAGCTTTGTGCAGTGGAGGAAAGTTCAGAGAGTTGTGACTGCACCTTATTGCTTTTCTGATTAATCAGGTTGCTGATAAAGTAAATGCCAATCGATAAAAATGGTAAAGGAATGAGCACCAGCATGGTGAGTTGTGCATTCACATTCCACATTACTCCAATAACCATGATAAATAGTACAACAAGATTCATGGTGTACATAATTGCAGGACCAATATACATGCGCACTTGACTAACATCTTCACTGATACGAGCCATTAAGTCGCCCGTTCTATTTTTCTTGTAAAAAGAAATAGGCAATACCTGATAGTGGTGATATATTTCATTCTTTAAATCGTACTCAATATGCCTGCTCATTACAATAATTGTTTGCCGCATAAAAAACATAAATATGCCTTTGATAAGGGTGCTGGCAATAATCACAATAAAGAAAATAAAAAACACCTCAAAGAAACGCTCAAGTATGCCTGTTCTCAGGTGAGTGCCTGTTGTCTGATTGGTAAGCCAAAGAGCTTCTCGCAGATAATCAATAGTGTAACGTGTAACTTGGGCAGGATATATAGCAAATAAATTGGATAATATAATGAACACCAATCCGCCAAGAAGATGAAACTTGTACTTTAAAAAGTATTTATTTAGATGTTGAAGCGACCGCATAAAATCGCTCAAAAGTAATGATTTGAAGTATCACCTGCTGTTAAATTTGAATAACGATTGGTAGTTGATAATTTTATCAATCGGCCCAATCACTAACATAGCATATCCACTAGCTTTGCATCAATATTGTTTTTACGTTTTTTCATGCCCGAAAAGGAATTTTTGATTGAGTGGATTTTATTCCCAATGATTATTTTTGCATCAAGAGCTACTGATGTTAGCTTGGGTACGCTGCGCAGCGTACTTGCCAACAAAGGCATGAAAAAAATGGTACCCTTTATTGGCTTTTTTGAGGTGTTGTTTTGGTTGTTTGCCATTAGCACGGTAATGAAAAACCTGAGTAATTTTATGTGCTATTTGGGTTGGGCAGGAGGTTATGCAACAGGCATATACATTGGACTTAGTATTGAAGAACGACTTGCCATTGGAACGCAGGTGATACGTGTATTCACGCAACAAGATATAACCAAATTGATTAGTACACTATTGGAAAAGAATTACAGCTACACCATTCTTGACGGAGAGGGTAAAAAAGGAGCAGTAAAGTTGATTTTTATTGTGGTAAAGAGAAAGGATGTAAGTAAGGTTACAGAAATCATTCATCAATATGCACCTCAAGCATTTTATTCTATAGAGGATATTAAACGTGCCAAGGGATTGGCCAACCGAAATCAAACAAGCAGTATATCCCAACAAAGTTTCTTTAAAGGATTGCTGCCCTTCAGCAAATAATAGCAGCAAGTTATTTACCATAGCATTAATTTATTCTTAGCAGCTAACAGATAGGTCACAACCTCATAATTAATTATCGTTGAATTTTGTTACATTTGTTTTACAATCGAAAACTATGAAACAATATTTCATCGGCATATTATGCTCGGCTTTATACATGACATGTGCCTTTTCTTGTAAAAAAGATAGTACAGTGGAGAATCCCACACCAATACCTGCTCCTACACCTACACCTACCCCACCTCCTTCCCCAAAACTAATTTTTAAATTCAGATTTGATTCTACCCAAGCAAGGTTAAATGCTTTTGGAGCTCCTTCAATCATTCCAACAGGCAATGCTGCCATCTCTCCGGTATTTAATAAAATGTGTGCACATTATATTGAGCTAGCGCCAAGCGCTTACACACTATTAGGCACAGGAAGTATTTTGTATCATGCGCCCGAAACCAATATAGGCGGCTCTACTGCTATTGATTTCAGTAAGTCAATTGTAAAAGGTCAAGAGGAGGAATTTTTCAGCATCAATCTTAAAGATATTGCCCCGGGCACCTATCAGTGGTTGAGGGTATCACTTGCTTATCAAAATTACGACATCAAGTACAAGAGCGGTACTATTTATGGCACTGGCACTATTGCTTCATTTATTGGTTACAACACCTATATTACCAACTATGTAATCAAAAATCAAACAGTTGCTGTGAATGCCAACAAACTGCAAGGTTATTGGGGATTTGAAACCAATGTAAATGGTTTTCTATATAGTACTTCCGGTCAAGCACCAGCCGGTGCCACCACTGTGCCTAATCCCATTTCTGCCACATCACCAATTCCAGCCGGATCATGTGTAGTAACAGGTGCCTTCATTAGTAATACAGGAATTACCAAACCCCTTGTCATATCAGGTAATGAAACAAGCGATATTGTAATTACCGTTTCTGTTTCAACAAACAAGAGCTTCGAATGGCAAGACACCAACCCCGATGGATATTTTGAACCTTCTGCGGGCGAAAACGTAGTGGATATGGGTGTAAGAGGGATGATTCCTATTTGGTAATTAATATTTCCCACCTGAAAAAACCTCGGTATAATGATTGAAAGTCACTAATGAGAGGGCAAATTCATGGATTTAATGGTATTGAAAAACTCCTCTTCATATCGGGTTCCAATTGGCACCTCATATTTATCAAGAAATATCATTTTCTTTCTTACCGATGTAATCTTATCGAGGGGAATAATAAATGATCGATGAACTCTTGCAAAGCGCGCTGAAGGTAACTTTTCCATGATCCCTTTCATGGTAATACGCGCCACAATATTCTTGCTATTTTTTACGTGTATCTTCAAATAATCATCCAAACCTTCAATCAATTCAATATCATCAAAGTTAATTTTATTTAAACTGTAATCTGCCCGAATATATATAAACTGCTCGGTTGCCGGAGCATTATTAATGGTGTAATTGTAGTGATCAAGAGCTTTTTTAACAGATTGTTTAAATCGATCGAGACTAAAGGGCTTCAGTAAAAAATCAATGGCATTTAAATTAAATCCTTCAACAGCATACTCACCATGTGCCGTTGTAAAAATTACCATAATCGGTTGCTTGATTTTTTTAAATACCTCTAACCCTGATATAGAAGGCATATTGATATCCAAAAATAACAAATCAACAGGATAATTATTGATGTAATGAATGGCCTCATTGGGTGAGGTAAAACTCTTTTTCAAATCA
>JALRAS010000119.1 GCA_023262495.1 Bacteroidia bacterium
GAACAGTTACCGCTGCCAACGCCTCAACAATTAATGACGGAGCAAGTGCCTTGGTGCTTATGAGCAAACAAAAAATGGAAGCATTGGGCTTAAAACCGCTCGCTAAAATAGTATCTTATGCCGATGCAGAGCAAGCTCCTGAATGGTTTACCACTGCTCCTAGTAAGGCAATACCTAAGGCCTTGGCAAAAGCAGGAAAAAGTTTAAATGATGTTGATTTCTTTGAAATAAACGAAGCATTTTCGGTAGTGAGCTTAGCCAATAACAAGGAGCTAAAATTGGATGCCGCAAAAGTAAATGTAAACGGTGGTGCTGTTTCACTAGGTCATCCGCTTGGTTCATCGGGCTCACGTATTGTTGTAACCTTAGTACACGTATTGCATCAAAATAATGCTAAACTTGGAGTGGCCGGTATTTGTAATGGTGGTGGTGGTGCATCGGCAATGGTTATTGAGAAGTGCTAAAAAATTGCAATGAATAGGTAATCAAGGCAGGTTTCTATATATTTGAAATCTGCCTTTTTACTTTAAACAGTAAGTTATGTATGGTATTTGTCATTTAAGTATTGTTCCTGTGCGTGCCGAACCCGCTGATAGCAGTGAAATGGTAACACAACTGCTATTCGGAGAGCATTTTACTATTTTAGAAAGACAGCAAAAATGGATTAAAATAAACCATGCGTGGGATAACTATGAAGGTTGGATTTCGGCCAAGCAATATACCTCACTCAATACGGCACAGTTTGAAATATTGAATAATACGCAACCCACTTTAATTGCAGATATTGCCAATCTCATCATCAACAAAGCTACAAAAGAAAGCATGGCAGTTGTAATGGGATCGGTGCTGCCTGAGTTTACAAAAGATGCCTGTAGAATTGGAGCTGAAACGTATTTATATGAAGGTAATATACAAACTCATTCGAGCGCAAATATTAGGCATAACATCATCGAAACCTCTTACAATTATTTGAATAGTCCCTATTTGTGGGGTGGAAAATCTCCTTTTGGCATTGATTGCAGCGGATTTACACAAATGGTGTATAAATTATGCGGCATTAAAATTTTACGCGATGCTAAGCAACAAGCGCAACAAGGAAGTGCACTCAGTTTTATTGAAGAAGCAGTTCCGGGAGACTTGGCTTTTTTTGATAACGAAGAAGGCAAAATTATCCACGTAGGCATAGTACTTAAAAATAATAAAATCATACATGCCAGCGGCTGTGTGCGTATCGACACTCTTGATCATCAAGGAATATATAATGCATCGGCAAAAACATATACACATAATTTAAGAGTCATCAAAAATATCTTGGGTGATTAGTTCCTCAAACATGACAATTTCTAAATACATCACCACTGCTTTATTTGCCATCATTTGTTCAAGTGCAATTTCTCAGGGCATAAAAAGAGGTTTCGACAAAGCAGAGTACATCAAACTCATGCACCTATCTTCTCGTCAGCTCGACACCCCTTGGGTAAACCCTAAATACCCGATCCCCGATGGATATTCGCTAATTTATCGTAGCCCGGTTGTTGGGCTAGATAACCGATGGGACCTATGGAAAAGTAGTGAACAGATTGCGGTAATCAGCATCAGAGGTACCACTAAAAACAGCATCAGTTGGCTCGAAAATTTTTACGCAGCAATGTTGCCTGCATCAGGTAGCATTCAACTTGATAAAGATTATTTATTTAATTACAAACTTGCCGAAAATCCACGTGCTGCCGTGCATACCGGATGGTTGATTGGCATGGCTTGCTTGGCTAAAACCATCATTCCTAAAATTGATTCGTTAAGCAAAACAGGTGTTCATGATATATTCATTATGGGGCACAGTCAAGGCGGTGCCATTGCCTATCTGCTTACCGCTTACATGCACTATTTGCAACAAGACGGTAAATTACCCTCGTTTATCAATATGAAAACATATTGTAGTGCAGCCCCTAAACCGGGTAATTTATACTTTGCTTACGATTATGAAAGCTATACCCAACATGGACTTGCTTACAATGTTGTGAATGCCGATGACTGGGTGCCCGAAACTCCCGCTGTGGTGCAAACCATTGATGACTTTAATGAGGTAAATCCATTCATAGATGCCAAAAAAACCATCAAAAAACAAAAATTTGCGCTCAAAATTGTGATGCGTGTAGTTTACAGAAATTTGGTTCGACCAACCTACAAAGCACAGCGTAAAAATCAGAGATACCTGGGCAACAAAACTAGTGCATTAGTTCGCAAAACATTACCTGATTTAAAATTACCTCCGTTTTTCAAAACAAGTAATTATGCGCGTGCAGGCAATCATATTACACTTAAAGGTGATAGCGATTACTACAGCAAATTCCCTTTAGATAAGGATCAGGTTTTTTTACATCACATGTGGGATGCCTATTTATATTTACTTCAAAAGTCACACCTATATTAGTCAACACATCAACATGAAAGGCAGATTACTATTGGTTGAAGATGAAGAAAATTTGCGTAGTACCATTGCACTCAATCTTGAACTTGAGGGCTATGAGGTGCTTTGCGCAGAAAATGGAAAAGAAGCGTTGCAACTTTTTAAGAGCAACAGATTCGATTTGGTAGTACTCGATATCATGCTGCCTGAAATTAATGGCCTTGATGTTTGTCGTGAAATAAGAAAAGAAAATAGAAATGTTTTCATCTTATTCCTTTCTGCAAGAAGTATGGGTTCTGAGCGCATTGAAGGGCTAAAGGCAGGTGCCGATGATTATCTATCCAAACCCTTCAATCTTGAAGAACTATTATTGCGAATTGAAATCTTATTGAAAAGAAAGAACTCAGGCGCTTCTTTAAAAAGCATCAATAGTGCTGTAATTAATGCACGCATCATTCATTTCGACACCTATCAATTTACTTCAGCAGATGGAAAAATAGTTTCATTGAGTAAAAAAGAAACCCTCTTGTTAAAACTTTTGATTGAGAAAAAAAATCAAGTTGTGTCGCGCGAAGAAATTTTAGAGCAAGTGTGGGGGTATGAGAATTTCCCTACAGGGCGCACCATCGATAACTTTATTCTTGCATTCAGAAAATACTTTGAAGTAGATCCATCTCAACCAAAACTTTTTATTTCCGTGCGTGGTGTGGGTTATAAATATACGGAAGCAGAATCATCTAATAATTAAAATAATTACCTTTACATCACGTAATACTCCTACCATGAAAATAAAAATACTCTTACTTGCCTTTGTTGCCTACACCACAGCTACACTTGCACAAATTACCATCAATAATGCTGATATGCCAACAGTAAATGGAATTTATATCAGGGATAATGCCGGTAACGCAAGTAATGTAATTGACTTAAATATAACAGGACCTAACACTACTTGGGATTACAGCACTCTTAACAGCACCGGAATAGATACCATTGATTATGTAACGGTTGGGTCAACAAATATTGCTTACCAATTTTACTTCAACAATCCTTTTTCTGCCGATTACGACTCTGATTTAGCTATCAAGGGTGCCGATTTCCCTTCAATACCGGCCGTACCAATAACCATAACCAATGTAATCAATTATTTTAAAATTGCTTCAAATGATGGTTATTATCAAACCGGTTTTGGAGCCACCATAAGCGGTATCCCTGCCTCAGTGAAGTATAATCCACGCGATAAGGTGTTACCCCTCCCCTGCACTTTTGGTCAAACCATTTCCAATCCTTTTGAATGGAACTTTGATATACCAAGTGTTGGTTCATATGGACAACGCAAAACCAGAACAGTTGAAGTTGATGGCTGGGGAACACTTAATCTGCCAAATGGAGGAACTTACAACACATTGAGAGTGAAGTCTACCATAGAGGGTATTGATACTATTTTTATCAGTCAATTTTCATTTGGGATAGCTATTCCATCTACACAATTAGAGTACAAATGGTACGCGCAAGGCGAAGGCGAACCTGTGCTAACTGTAACTGCTGCAGTTGGTGGAGGCAATACCAATATAAACGGAACCAATTATAAACATCATGAACCATCGGCTATTCAAAATAACAATATATTAAAAACCAACCTTGATTTATTTCCAAACCCTGCCGAAAACTTCATTACGGTTAGATACTATACTCCTTTACAATCAGCTTTGCAGATAGTTTTAATTGATATAACCGGAAATGTGGTATTCCACAAACAAGTCCAAACGACTGCCTATGTAAATAATAGCTTCGAGCTAAATGTCAATCAAATACCACAAGGCCTATACACCATTCAAGTGATACAAGAGGGAAGCATTTCAACACGTAAAGTAACCATCAAATAAATTTTTCGTGCGATACATTTTTATCATTACTGCATTCATCCTGAATACTACCTGTTCTCAAGCTCAAAAAATATCCGCAACGAGTTTAAGTACCTTGAAATCTTACATGTCAGGATCTTTCAATAGTGCCCTGCAGGCAAAAAACGACTCCGATTACTATGAGATTCATTTGCACATGCAACCAATTTGGGAAAACACCAAAGAAGGCTTTTGGTTGTATGTTGAGCAAGCCATGTCAACTGCGCTTAGCAAACCCTACCGTCAGCGTATTTATCATGTAAGTATCAAAAACGATAGTACTATTGTAAGTAAAGTATATGAAATGAAAAGCCCTTTGCGCTTTGCCGGAGCTTTTAAAAATACTGCATTGCTCAGTGCATTGACAATCGATTCTTTGGATGAAAGACAAGGCTGCGCAATCAATTTACATTGGCGAAACAACAATACATTTATTGGCAGCACCAATGAGCAAGACTGTGCGAGCTCATTGCGTGGAGCCACTTACGCCACATCAGAGGTAGTTATCAGCAATAGTATGATGGTTTCTTGGGATAGAGGTTGGGATAACAATCACAAGCAAGTGTGGGGCGCAGTTAAGGCCGGATATCAATTCTTGAAACAACGAGATTGAAAACAGCACATCATGCTTAGTAAAAGTAAAATTTCAGAAATTGCAGCGCTGCATCAAAAAAAATTCAGAGAGAGCAGCGGCCTCTTCATCGTTGAAGGAGAGAAAATTGTTTCCGAATTACTTCATTCAAATTCAGATGTTGTAGAGGTATATGCAACACATGATTTATATGATAAATATGTAAATCAATTTGAAAATATTCATTTTACAGAAACACACCTATTTGCCAAACTATCCGCACAAAAGAGCCCATCAGGTATTCTTGCAATAGTAAAGCAGCAGCAGCAGCATTTTGATGTTAGCAGTCTCAAAAACAAAATAACTTTATGTCTCGATGGTGTGCGCGACCCCGGTAATTTAGGTACCATTATTCGAATAGCCGATTGGTTTGGTATAGCACATATCATTTGTTCGAATGATACAGTAGAACTATATAATCCCAAGGTGATACAGGCAACAATGGGTTCTTTCATGCGTGTAAAGGTGGTATACACAGCACTTGAAGAATATTTGCAACTCATTAAGGAGCAAAACATACCTATATACGGTGCTATTCTAAAAGGAGAAAATATTTATCAAAACAGTAATAACGGTGAGGGAGTTATTATACTAGGAAGCGAATCTCACGGCATTAGCAAAACAATAACTAAATACATCGATAAACCTATCACTATTCCTTCAAACTTACTTGCTTCAGAGCAGAGCTTAAAGCATCAACCCGATTCATTGAATGTAGCTGTAGCCTGTTCCATCATCTGTGCTTTGTTTGCTGTGCCGCACAATAAGTTTCTTTGATATGCACCCGAATAAAAGAAAACAGCCCAACTGGAGCATTTCCAATTGGGCTGTCATTTTATTAATTCAATAGCTACTTCACAGTAATTGCCTGCTGCCTACTTTCAGGAAAAGCCAGGGCGTAGAGGCAATCAACCTCCTTGCGTAATAACATAATCATCTCTGCATAAAATTTAGGATCTGTTGATTTACTCATCTCTTTGGTGTCTTTCAAAGCCTCACTATATAAGGGTTTGTGAGAGTCTTTAAGTAATTGTTCTTCATCAAAGTTTAAAATGTAAGCACTATCTACATTTAAAATGCTTGCAATCCTATCTAGTTGATCAACAGTAAGGCGTCCTTCTTTCTCAATTTTGCTGTAGCCCTGCTGTGTAATGTCAAGTTCGATGGCCATGTAAGATTGCGTGTAGTTGCGGAGTTCGCGCAGTTTTTTGATTTTTTTTCCTACTGAATTTTTCATAATTAAAGGGTTTAAGTTAAAGGGTTTACTTAAGTCGATTTCTTTAATCGAAGGCGTAATTTACAAACTTTAGTTTTAAACTACAACTATTAGCTTAACTTATTTTAACAAAAGCCCCCCATATTTGCAAAAGAAATTTAAACAAAACCTACTTGTAACAAGCGCTAATAGAATTTAAAAAAAAATAACCGATTGATGAAAATCCTAATTAACAAATAACCCTTAATTAATTATAAACCCTTAAAACCTAAAAACATGAAATCAGTAAAAGTTTTAATCGCAGCCCTAATTTTAGCATCAACTTTCAATGCTTGTAAAAAAGATGAAATTACTAGCCAACCGGGTGAAGTTGGTTTATCATCTAAAGGTAGTAACAAAAACGTAGAGGCAGTTGTTGCCGATGAGGTTGCAGCGGATGCAGCTACAACAGTTGTTTTTGATCTTGAAGGAAATATTACTGTAAGAGGTAATATCGGATTAGAAAAGTTAATCGGTTCAGAAGAAGCCATTGCCAATGCGAATGCAGCAGTAAGAGACATTTTCTCGATATCAGGTAGCAATCAACTCTCAATAGTATTTGATAAAGCAGGAAACACGATTAGTTCTGACATTCCTAAAGTACCGGTTGGTTCCACTATGAGCAATTTGGTAATCGATGTTTGTGGCCTCTCTTCAGTTGAAGAAATGAAAGTTACCATCACCAAATCCGAAATTATTAGAAATCATATGGAGTACTGGAATGCAATTCCCGCAGGAAATCTTCAAAGTTTTTATGATGTTGCTGCACAAGTGCAAAACGATCTTCCTGAAGGACATTCATTTACAGTAGAATTTGCCACCGGTCAGGAGCCAAGAATAACAATGACAGACGAAAATGGTGTTCAAGAATTGATTACAGTATGGGGAACAGGTTGCACATTTGATCCATACAATTTCTTAGCTTGGGGATACGCTTGGCATTGCGCAACAACTCAATACTTCACTTTCTATTAATATTTTACAAATCAAGTTGAAGGAGTCCTCTTCCATAGATGACAAAAATCCCTTAAACACTTCTGCTTGATATCAAATCACTGATTCTTAGAGTTTTAAAGGGTGAATTCTGAGTCGAGAACGGATAAGCAATTATCCGTTCTTTTTTTTATTCCCTTGCAATTAAACGGGCATCAAAACATGTTGCATATCTTTTTCTATATTTGTTTTTCGTATATGCCCCTTAACTCATATTATTTCCTAAAACAATATTATCCTTCACGTCATAAGTTCCACAAAAAACTCTCATACCTAAATTGAAATCAAGTATCATGTGTCGCATTCTGTTAACCTTTTTATTGCTGATGCAATTTTGTTGTTACTCCTTATTCGCGCAAAATAATCAGGTTAAGATAGATTATATAAAACTGGAAAATGCCCATCAAAATTGGGTTAATCTCAAGCAAAACCTCTATGTCAATTATGATTCTTTGGATGAAAGTGGCATTCCTCAAAATCTTAAAATTTTTTCGGATGTTTCACTTGTAACAATTGGTTTCAGCAGCAACGACTCAAACACCTTTTTCAGGTATAAATTGGTCGGACAATCTGATAAATGGAGTGAAATAAGTAAAAAAAATGAAAGTATGTACTTCAAGCTTCCCAGCGGAGCATATACTTTTATCATACAATCATACAACAATGGAACAATCACCGATCAAACTGAACTTAAATTTGAAATTAATGGATTACTGAAGTATTTTTATGACAGTTACTTCCTTCCATCAATCATCACGGCCTCTATTATTCTAATCTATTTCAGCTTCAAAACAGCCAAATTAAAGAAAAATCAAAAATTACTCGAGAAAACAGTTAGAGATAGAACTTCCGAAATAATGCTTCAAAAAGATGAAATTACTTTACAAAAGCATTTGATTGAAGAAAAGCATAGGGAAATTTCTGACTCTATCAATTATGCTAAGCGCATTCAAATTGCCCTGCTCACAAGCCAAGAATATTTCGACTCAATTACCCCTGAGAACTTTATTATTTGGCGACCAAAAGATGTGGTGAGCGGTGATTTTTATTGGGCCTATCAACTCATGTCCAACAATCAAGAAATTATTATTTGGTGTGCGGCCGATTGCACAGGACATGGAGTTCCGGGTGCTTTTATGAGCATGTTGGGAATGTCATTCTTAAATGAGGTTGTTATTGAAAATGCAATACATAGGCCCGATCAAATATTGGATAAGATTCGAAAAAAAATTGTTAGTGCGCTCGAGCAAGGAAATTCCTCCAATATTGAGCAAAAAGATGGGATGGATATGGCACTGTGTGTTTGGAATAAATCAACAAATGAACTTGTATATGCAGGTGCCAATAATCCCGTTTGGATAATTCGCTCAATCAATCAAGGCAAAGGTTTTGATATCATTGAACTTAAGGCAAACAGAATGCCAGTTGGTTATTATACCGAAATGAAAGAATTTAATAACCAATCTTTTCAGTTGCAGAAAGGTGACACTATCTATGTTTTCACAGA
>JALRAS010000011.1 GCA_023262495.1 Bacteroidia bacterium
ATTCTTTCACCACACGCGGAGGCGGAAGAATGGCAGTTTGTATGCGTTTGGCGTATTCGATGGAGTCGAGGATTTCGCGGTTTTTTTCTTCAACTTTTTCCTTCTGATGCTCAACTTCATCTTTTTGTTTACGAATTACCTCTGTAGCCTCATCTACTTTAACTTCCAGTTCTTTTTGTCTTGCTCTAAAGGTACGCTCTCTCCAGCGTGTGTAGGAGAAAATAGAACCTAAAATTAAAATAGCATAAGCCGAATACGCCCACCAGGTTTTCCACCAGGGCGGACGAATGGTAAAAGTATATGCAAATGGCTTGCTCCAATAGCCATCACTGTTCATGGCTTTTACCAAAAAAGTGTAGGTTCCCGGGGGAATATTTCCATAGGTAGCATCGTTGCGAGAGGTTAGTCCGCTCCAATTTTCATCCATGCCCTCTAATTTGTATTGGTACTTTACCTTTTTGGGCTGATTCATGGTAATGCCAATGAAATTAAAGGTAAGTGAGTTGTTGTTATGTGCTAAACTTAAATTAAGAGGTAGACCATACCATCTACTAATGTTATTGAAAGAACAGCTATTCAAAGAAGTGCCATTGTTCAATAAAATTATACTGTCTTTATGATCTTTTAAAAAAGACCAGCTTATAGGCTCATTAAATAAATTTATACTTGTAATTTGTACATTAGGGACAATAGTGTCAGTATTAATGTTTTGAAGATTAAGTGTTGTTAGTCTATCATTTGCCCCTATCCATAGTTTTCCAGAATCATCGTTAAATAATGTGTTTCCTTTATTTACTCCAATACCAAGGAATCCATCATCACAGCTAAAGCTTTTTGTTGATAGCTCTATTGGATGAATTTTACTCACTTGATCCTTAGTAAAGGTTTCGATATTTTTTTTACTAACACAGTTCATCCCTAGACGGGTTCCTATCCAGATATTACCGGTTTTATCAACCTTCAGATTGAGAATATGATTATTTAATAAACCGTTTGACTCATCAATAGTTGTGAATCCCTTGCCATTGTATAGCATTACTCCGCTCTCGGAACCCAACCACAAATTGTTCAACGAATCTTGAGCAATCGATAGAATTACCTCGTTGGCCAATCCGTTTTTTTTGGTATAATGTGTAAAACTAGTACCATTCATTTTCGTAATACCTCCACCATCTGTTCCAAACCACAAAGACCCTGATTTATCTTCATATATTGAGAGTACCTTATTGCGGGAAATGCCATTCTCTACTGTATAGTTTACAAATTGATGACCGTCAAATTTTAGTAGTCCTTCACCGTCTGTGCCAAACCAAACGTTTCCTTTGCTATCTTCATGTATGGCCCAAATTCGCCCATCTAATAAATCGTTTAATTCACCATAACAAACTAAATTTGTACCATCAAATTTCATCATCCCCTTACCATCGCTACCTATCCAAATGTTACCGTTTTCATCGCATTGCAAACTAAAGAGGAAATTGGTTGGCAGACCCTCTGTAACACTATATTGTTCAAAATATTTCCAATTATATTTGAATAATCCACTACCATTTGTTGCAAACCAAATATTGCCTTGACTATCCTCAGTAATGCCCCTGATGCTGATATCGGTGATGTCGTTATTATTTAAAAAATGATAAAAGGAATTATTTTTAAAAGTGACTACACCTCCGCCTACAGTACCTAACCAAATTCTACCACCTCTGTCTTGAATGGCACATCTTATAAAGTTACTACTCAAGCCTTCTTGAGTGGTATAATTAGAAAATGTAAATCCATCGAACGCAAATAATCCATTTTCCAAAGTTGAGAACCAAAAATTTTGTTCTTTATCAATCAAAATATTTTTGATTCTGTTTCCTAGTAGGCCCTGCTCTTTGGTGTAGTATTCGAAATAGAGGCCATTAAATTTAACTGCACCACAGCCGTTTGTTCCAAGCCATAAAGCTCCACTCTTATCTTCAGCTATGGTATATATTTTCGTACAAGGAAGTCCATTATTTTCTGTGTATGTAGTAAATAATTTACCATCAAATTTTGACAGTCCTGCATCTGTACCAAACCAAATATCCCCTGATCTGTCTACCAATATTGATAAAATCAAATTAGAACACAATCCCGTATTTACGTTATAGTTAGTAAACTTTTTACCATCAAATTTTGAGACACCTCCACCATCAGTCCCAAACCAAAGGTTGCCTGATTTGTCTTCTGCTATCGCCCAAACACTATTGTTTGATAAGCCATCCTTTGTATTAAATATTGTAAATTGTGTTCCGTTATATTTCACAATACCACCTTCAAAAGTTCCAAACCAAATATTTTCATTATGGTCTTGATAAATAGACCAAATTCTGTTACTGCTCAATCCCTCAATAGTTGTATATTGTCGAAGTGATTTTCCATCAAAACAAGAAACTCCTCCTCCATCAGTGCCAAACCATAATCTGCCTTTGGTATCCTCTAAAATACAATTGACTGTACCGTGCTTTAAGCCCTGCAGCTTATTTAATATTCCGAAGGTAAAAGGATTTTGGTCCCTAATTTGGTAATCTTTTGCTATTACTATTTTTGGGTCACCTGCTGTAAAGGGACTGTCAGTTACAAATACCGTTTTCGGCAGCAAAAAAGAATCCTGCCCGGGTATGCAAATGCGCGGCTTACCGGCCAATACCACCTTAGGTTTACTCGCAGGATATGAATTAGTTTTGATAGGAATTACCTTGGGCTTTCCAACCGGTATTTTTTTTAATTTACTTTCATCTATTTTAATCACCACCGGAGGTTGAATGCTATCTTTGGGCACCACATAACCTTTTGCTTCAACCACCTTAGGTTGCTGCAAATTGATACTATTTTCTCGATGCTTTTGATTGCAGGAGAACAGAATAATTAAAAAAATAAATGGAATAAAAACCCTCATTTAATAGGACAATAATAAAGAGCTAATATAGTTTAATTAGAAATTAAATCAACCACATTTCTCACACCCTCACCCCCATCACACAAATATCATCAACTTGTTCATTGCTGCCTCGGTAGGTATTATGAAAATCCAATAGTTTTGTCCGTTGTTCATCCATGCTTAAAGAGGCCAAGCCGAGCAGCAACTCGCGGAATTTTGCTTTGGTTAATTTTTTGTTTTTTTCACCACCAAACTGATCGGCATAGCCATCGGTAAATAGGTAGATGGTATCTCCTTCGTTTAGCTGTATTTGGTGTGTTGTAAAAGGTTTGGTTTCATACCCTTTCCCAATGGGCTGTTTATCTGCTTTTATTTCTTCAAAAACATATTCATTTGTGCTTGAATTTTTTTTGATTATCCAAAGCGGATTGTTTGCGCCCGACCACAACAAAGTTCTGTTCTTTACATCCAAAGCAGCTAAGGAAGCATCCATACCATCCTGCACTTCTTCATCGCTTTTGGCAAAGTTTTCTATAACCAACTCACGAGTTTTATCAAATATTTCACTAGGCAATCGCTTACTGTATTCATTCAAGGAACGGTTGAGTGCGTTGTTGCAAACCACCGATACCATTGCCCCGGGTACACCATGACCGGTGCAGTCGCAGGCAGCAAAATAAATGGTATCATCTATATTTTCCATCCAATAAAAATCGCCCGCAACAATATCTTTTGGGATGTAAAGAATAAAAGAGTTTTTTAAAAATTCTTTCACCACACGCGGAGGCGGAAGAATGGCAGTTTGTATGCGTTTGGCATATTCGATGGAGTCGAGGATTTCGCGGTTTTTTTCTTCTACGAGGTGTTTTTGGTCTTCAACAGCTTGCTTTTGATTGCGAATCAATACAGTTGCCTCATCTATTTTCACTTCTAATTCTTGCTGCCTAGCCCTTAGTGCGCGCCCATGCCAGCGTGTATAGGCTACAATGCCTGAGAATGCGGCAATTACATACAAGATATAGGCCCACCAGGTCTGCCACCAAGGAGGAAGAATAGAAAAGGAGTAGTTCATTTCTTTACTCCAGACACCGGCACTGCTGCGTGCCTTTACCCTAAAATTATAGGATCCCGCTCTAAGATTGCCATAGTTTACCTCTGTTCTATTCGTGAGTGGGCTCCAATCTGTGTTAACTCCATCAAGCCGATAGGAATACATAACCTTGGCAGGCTGGTAGGTGGTGATGCCCAGGTAGCAGAAAGTTAAAAAATTATTACGATAACTCAATACAGGTTTTTGTGGAACCCGATACCACCTGCTTAATCCATTATAATGTAAGATACCTTCAATCTTTTGTTGTTGCGAGTTTGAATCCTTGTTTGTGGGCTTTTGCTCATTTTCAGTTTTTATCTTTTTATCATTCAATCTGAGCCCTGTCAGTTTGATATTGGGAGAAGCAACCTCCGGAAATAACTTTTGGGTCTTAATAATGGTAAGGCGGTCATTGGCACCTACCCAAAGCTCACCTGTGTTGGTGAAAAGCATACAATCGTTGTTGCAACCAATTCCTAGAAAACCATCTTCATATCCAAATTGCCTAATGGTTGTATCTTTATCATTTTGCTTTGAACCCAACAATTGTTGCTTCAATTTTCCTTGAGGAATGTAACTTACTCCTAAGGGCGTACCCACCCACATATTTCCTGACCAATCATCAGCAATACTGAGGGTATGATTCAAGTCAATTTCTGGGCCTGTAGATAATGCATGAATGGAGGAACCATTGACATACCTTAATCCCGCCCCCTCAGTTCCGAACCAAATTCTTCCTTGATTATCTAAATGTAGCGTGTGAATAGCCACATTTACAGGTTTGCCGTTATCATCGTATTGATATACCTTATTCTGTGACATCTTGCATACCCCTCGCTCTGTTGCTATCCAAATATCTCCGGCTTTGTCGGGTTGAATATCCATCACAAAATCAACCGGTAATCCCTGCTTGGTAGAGTAACAACGAATCATTTTTCCGTCAAAGCTCATTGCACCACCGAACGAACCAATCCAAATGATGCCATCTTTAGCCTCCACAATACAGGAAATACGGTTATCAAGAAGCCCATCGTCCATGTCAAGATGCATGATTTTGTCTCCATCAATACAACAAACTCCTGCTCCCCATGTGCCTAGCCATATCCTACCGCGGCTATCCTCAATGACATCGTAAACTTCTGAGGAACTTAAACCTTGCTCTTTAGAATAAAATTGAAAATTTCCCCGTTCATACCTAATTAAACCTCTCCTGGAACTTAACCAAATGACACCTTTACTGCCAGACACTACTTTTTCTATAATCTCCCTATTCTTGCCATCAGGTCGTGGGAAATGCATAAAAGTTGTCCCATCGTATCGGGCAACTCCACTGCCCCAAGTTCCCAGCCAAAAAGCTCCACTCCTATCCTCCATGATACTAAGAATCTCCTTATTTCTTAATCCATCAGCAGCAGTGAAGCTTATAAACTTGTTATCTTTTCGAACAAAAAGTTCTCCGGAACTAGTTCCCATCCAAAGTTGTTTATGCCTATCTAAATGCATACTCCTTACTACCTGAGTACTTATTTTTCCATTCAAATCATGCTTGTAAAACTTTTTTTCGTTAAAAACTAATGCCCCCAAGTTGGTCCCGAACCATAATAGTTTGTCCTTATCTTCACTAATGCACCTCACCAAGGGTACCTGGCCATCAATTGAAGGTAAATAATTGGTAAAGCCGATACCATCATACTTGGTAATCCCCGCCTGTGTTCCTACCCAAATATTTCCTTTACTATCTTCATACATACTTAAAACATAATCATCAACAAGTCCGGACTCTTGTCCAAAATGATAAATATAACTGCCATCAAATCGACCAATTCCTCCACCATAGGTTCCGAACCAAATAGCCCCCTCTCTATCTTCAAGAATGCAGGTAACAACCTCATTCCTCAAACCATTATTAAGGTTGAAATGAAAAAAGCGATGTCCGTCATAGCGACTTATACCTCCTCGTGTTGCGAAATAAATGCAGCCTTTTCGGTCCTCAATCATATCATATACCAGATTGTTGCCAAGGCCCTCATTCATTGTGTAGTGTGTAAAATACTTGCCATCGAACCTAGCAGCTCCTCCTCCATCGGTAGCAAACCAAATGTTACCTGATTTGTCCTCAAGGATATCTCTAACTTTTCCGTGTCGCAATCCATTTAACTTTCCAAAAAACCTGACACTGGAATTGCTCTCATCCGGGGCTGTCATGGCTTTAGCAACCTCCTGATCAGGGTCTCCCGGTATGATGATATTTGCTAATGCCTGAAGTCTTAATGGACCTTTTATACCGCCCTTACCCGGTATTATGATGTTTTGCTCAGGCAGTTCCATCTCCTCTGCTTTTGATGGGTTGATAGTCTCCCTAACCACTGAAACTTTTAACGGTTGTCCTAGTTTTAGGCTCTTCGACTCAAATCCTTTAACCACAGAGGCTGAGGGCGGCTTTAAACTGTCAGGACTTACTTGTCGTTGCTCCCACTTATTATGCTTAAAGGATTTATTTGTGGGTAGGTTTTCATCATTTCTCCCGCGGCCGCAGGAAACCAAAAATAAAAGAAAAAAAGCAATTGAGCGGCAAATCATAACTCTTGATAAAATATAACTTTTGACGCTGTTGCTTCAAATCTCTTCAATTTACTTTCATCTATTTTAATCACCACCGGAGGTTGAATGCTATCATTAGGCACCACATAACCTTTTGCTTCTACTACTTTGGGTTGAATATGATGATGGGCATCCTCTTGCCTATTGCTATGGCAAGCACTGATCACTATCGCAAAAATGATGTACAGATAACGTTGCATGAGGTAAAAGTAAAATAAAATTTTAATGGGCAAGCAAAACGGCTATCAAATTTTCCTTGTAAAAGTCCTAGGTTTTAAACAGCAAAAGAGAATAATTGTAACTATTACTCTGCCGTTCCGATTTGTATATGTAGCAGACTATTGCTGCTATCAGTTACCTTGCAGAGATCACTCACCCTGTACCCAATCAACCACAATATGGTACCAGTAGCATCGATCAATACGTAGGTCTTTTCCTTGGTCCACAAATCCACTTTCAAATCAACGAGGATGTCGCTAATTTTCTTGCGATGCTTCATACCTAGCACGATCATGCTGTCACCGCTTTGCCACTTTCTGAGTTTTAGCGGCCAACGTATTTTGGCCTCATCAAAAAAGGCCTCGTTGGCTGCTGCTTGTTTATAATCAACATTTACTTTAACAAGCTTTTTTATTTGCAGTTGTATGGGTGTATCGATGCATTGATGCACATCATTGATGATGACTTCATTGTAGGCATGAACCTCATCATGTTGGCTTAAAATTATTTCTTGACGGTTTAATAACACAGTATGTGTGCTGCTGTAAAATTTTTTTCCACTTTGCCCCGCATCATGATTCAATATATCTTGTACTTGTGTATGATTAAATCCATAATTTTTAAGGTACATATACAGCAACTGCAACGCGTTTTGAAATTCATTTAATCTTGCTTTGTTGATGATAATTTTATTGTCTTTTTGAACAGTAAAATCATGCATTGTTTTGGCGTGTAATTCACGCAACAAGTTGGCATCTTCGACAAGGTGCTTCATACTATTGCCGATAGCTGTATGGGCGTTTTTTGCAGCATGTTGCAGCGCAGGAACAACATGATGTCTGATATAGTTTCTTAAGTAATCATCTTTGTCATTACTGCTATCTTCGCGATAGCTAATATGATGTTCAACAGCGTAGATTGCAATCTCTTTTTTATTGGCAAATAAAAGCGGTCTTATGATATTTCCATTTTGTAAAGGAATTCCCGTAAGGCCATCAATACCTGTGCTTCTGAGTAGGTTAATAAAAAATGTTTCAATATTGTCATCGGCATGATGTGCCGTGAGTAGTTTGTTGAAACCATGCGCAACAACAAGTTGATTAAAATAATCATAGCGCAACGTTCTTGCTGCCATTTGAATAGAAAGCCCCTTTTCAATAGCATATTGTGCAGTTTCGAATGATATGCTGTGCAGCTTGATGCGGTGGGCATTACAAACCTCAGCAACAAGTTGTTCATCGGCATCAGACTCGGTTCCGCGCAATTTAAAATTACAATGTGCCACTTCAACATCGTAACCCGCCTGCAAACATAAATCAAGCAATACCATGCTGTCGATACCACCGCTCACGGCTAACAACAATTTGTCGGAAGGTGCCAACAGTTTTTGGTGATCAATAAAATCTTTGAACCTTTTAAGCAGCATGTTATTTCAAGTTCTCGCGACTAATCATTTTGGTCATCACTTTTTGAAAGGCCCTATAAATAATCATTTCGGTTACAATACGCACATAACTTTTTTCGGGGAAAGCCCTCAGTTTTTTGTTCAGAGCACCTTCGCTGATATCAACCTTGTATAAAACGCGCGCAAATCTTTGTCCGTTTTGTTGTAGTAAATTTGCAAGGTAAGGTTCCATAAATTCGAACAACTGTTGATAGGCGGTTTCGGGGTTACCTTCAAATACCAACGTACCATCTTCAATACCAACATCTTTTTGCAGCTGCCCAAATGTTTCGGCAATGATGGCAAGGCGTTTTTCATAGGGCGTTTGCAGCAGCAGCGCCTGTGTTTCGGTTGTAGTCAAAGAGAAATATTTTTCTACACAAAGATAGAGAATAATATAAACAATGCCTTTACCTGCTATTGCTTGATGAGCTTTGTTTGATGCTCGTTGATGCCTATAAAATACAAACCCGTGGGTAGTGCACTTATATCTATTTGCTCTGTGTCAGATTGCAATTTTTTTTGCAAATGTATTTTGCCCATTGCATCTGCAATAAGCATATCGCTGCCTTGTGCATGAAAAACGGTGACTTGCTCACGAGCCAGATTGGGGAAAATTTTTAGTTGATGGGTTTCCACAGGTGCAAGCGATGTAAAAATACCATTGAAACAATCACTATTGCCGAATTGCAAAAATGGGAAATCGGCACTTGAATAACACAACAAATATTGCGGCATTGTTTCATCAATAAAATTATTGGTGCTTACCTGATTAATTGTTGTAAAGCCTCCCAACGGGCCAAATTTTTCATTTATGATATTGTAGTAGGAGATCAGGGCAGTATCGGTACTCATCCACTCAATACTATCGCCATTGGCTTTGCAAGCCATTACAGAAATATTTCTAAGCGGAATGCCGGCATAGCTTTGCTGAGCCACACCGGTTACTTTTACGTAAGCATGCTGATAGGTGCCAAAAAAATTCATGAAAGGTCCCAGATCCCATATTTCGCCAACACCTGCATTGGTTTTAAAGGCCAAATGAAACTGATTGTTTCTAAGTGTGAAAACACTGTCGTTGCTCTTGTATAAATAACAAACATTAATTCCTTGCACAGGACCTACAATAGGGTTTCCTGTGGGCTGCGGCCATGCCTGTTGTGCCGTAGAAAAAAATCGCTGACACCATTTATTATTGATGAGGGTATCACCCGTATAAACAGTTTTTTGATAACCGGGCAAACCAACCCAATTGTAGGTGTGATGCCAAACGGCAGCGCTATCGGCCCAACGATAATTTTGAGCAGCTAAATATAAGGGAAGCAATAGTACAATTAACAATATGATTTTTTTCATGTGATGGGGTTTAAGGTATTGTATTGAAGTCTTACTAGTAATACGCTTAAAATCTCCTGAGCGTGACAAAAGGTAATTATTACTTTTTTCTGCAAATCATCAACCCATCGCGCAAGGGCAATAGCATTTGTTCAACTCTGCTATCATTGGCAATCATTTCATTAAAAGCCAACATATTCAAGGTGTCGGCATCTTTATGCTCATGTGGGTTGGCCACCTTGCCGCTCCACAATACGTTATCTGCAATGATGTATCCACCATGATTTACCTTGTCAAAAACCAACTCATAATAGGCGGCATAATTTTTTTTATCGGCATCAATAAATACCAGGTCAAACATCATATTTAGCTGAGGTATTTCGTTGAGTGCGTTGCCTGTAATCAGCTGCATTTGTGCGCTTTTATCTGATTCTGAAAAGTATTGTTGCACACGTGGGGCAAGCTCTTCATTGATATCTATGGTAATCAATTTGCCATCTGCCTTAAGTCCTTCGGCTAAGCAAAGTGCAGCATAGCCGGTAAAGGTGCCAATTTCAAGTATGTTTTTGGGTTGAATCATTTTACTGATCATGGCCAAAAAACGCCCCTGCAAATGTCCCGAAAGCATACGAGGCATGAGCACTTCCAGATGTGTTTCACGATTAATTTTTTTGAGCAATTCGTTTTCTTGTTGTGTATGTTGCTCGCAATAAACTTCGATTGGTTCAGGTAAAAAATTCATGATCACTCAAATGTTAAGGTACTCAATTTTTTTTCTTCAAACACTTCATTCGCCAAATTAAACAGCTGTTGTGCAGTAATTTGTTCAATCTCATTATAAATAGCATGCAAAGAATCAATTTTATTAAACATCAGCATACTTTTACTTAGGGCAAGCATCACATTGCTATTGTTTTCCTGCGCAAGCGCAATATTTCCGCATAGCTGTTGTTTGGCCTTATGCAACTGCAGCGCTCCAATAGGTGCCTCGCGCAATTTTTTTAGCTCTTTGTAAACCAACTCCGTAGTTTTTTGAAGATATTTTTTGTCAGTTCCAAGGTAAACGGCAAATAAGCCCGTATCACTGTAAGCCACATAGCTCGAGTCGAGGTTATAGGCAAAACCGTATTTCTCTCTGATATTAAGGTTTAAACGACTATTCATGCCGGGGCCTCCTAATAAGTTATTGAGCAATACCATACCTGTTCTTTTTCTAGAGGGAGCCGATGGTGCCAAACTACCAATGATGCAGTGCGACTGATTGGTATTTATTTTATTGACGATATGAAATGCCTTTTGTTTTGCAGGCGCTTTTCGCGCAGGTATTTGCCCTTTGGTAGCATAATGCCCAAAGTGCTTTTCAATCAATTTTTTTACTTGCTCTTTGCTGTAATTACCGGCCACTCCAAACACCATATTGCTGATGAGGTAATTGCGTTTGATAAAATCGGTAATGTGCTTTTGTTTGAAGCTTTTTACACTTTCTACGGTGCCAAGTATATTGTTGCCAAGTGGATGCTGCTTAAACAAATGCATCTCAAAATCATCATAAATTTGCTCTGCCGGAGTGTCTCGATATGAATGAATTTCATCGATTATAATATCTTTTTCCTTTTCCATTTCCTTCACTGGAAATGTTGAATTAAAGGTAATATCAGCTATCAGTTCAATGGCTCTTTCGAGATATTGTTTTTGAAAGGAGGCATGAATACAAGTTTCTTCTTTGGCTGTGTAGGCATTCAACTCGCCTCCAACACTATCAATGCGGCTGAGTATATGATAAAAGTTACGCTTTTTGGTTCCTTTAAACAAGGTGTGTTCAATAAAGTGGGCAAGTCCTTGTTCGTGCAGGTGTTCTTCTCTTGTGCCTGCATTCAGGATCATGCCGCAATGAGCCGCATCGCCTCCGGTTTGCTTAAAAACTATACGTAAATCATTAGGAAGGGTAAAGGTGCTAAATTCAGTCATAAACAGGTTTTATAAAACTCATACTTATACTTGCCTCATATTGGAAAGCGGGTATGGCTCAAAAATTTTATTGCAATTAAATAGTATTTCATAAAAATACGCAGCAATTTAACAACTGCCAATTATTATTGCTTGCAAATGTATATTAATTGTAAAACCGCTGTTAAAAAAGGTTAAGCCAATGCACTGCTCACAAGGCTTATATAACTTTGAAATGTTATAAATGAAGCAACTACGAGTGAACAACAAAAAAATTTTATTAGCCATCATTGTGATATTGATGGCCATTGGAGGATTGATTGCCTTTCAGTTGTACTGGATTAAAAGCGCCATTGCCATTAAACAAGAAAGGTTTGATGCTTCTGTGAGTGAGGCGCTACACAAGGTAGCTTACAACCTTGAAAAGAAAGCAGTATCGGCCAAGGTAACACGGAGGTTAAATATGCACCGACAATCAGAAAGAGAGGATGTACTGGCAGATAACAAAATTTCTTTCAAAACAAGAAAGAACGACTACAAGGACATGCGTTTGAATGTGTATGAAGAAATTATTACCGATAGCGGAGGTGTTCAAACCAAGCGTCAGAGTAACAAAACATACAAAAGCAATGCGCTTAATCATCCCGATTTTAAAATCAATGTAGATTTGAATAAACGGGAGCCATTTTCGGTAAACGAGCAAGAAGGAGGTAATAAAAGTTTAAACTGGTTCCTCAATCAAGAAGACATGATGAACGATATATTTGATGAACTAGTAAGTATAAACATATACAACGATTACAGCAATAAGATTGATACCGTAGTGCTCGATAGCATGGTGCGTAGCGAATTACGCGATCAGGGCATTGACACAAAGTATGAGTTTGGCATTTTAAATCAACATCAAAATGCTTTTGTTTTTCCTGTAAAAAGTGCACTGATATCTGATCTGTTAAAGTCGCCTTACCGTATTAGTTTAACAGCGCAGAACATTTATATCAACCCACGTTATTTGAGTCTTTACTTCCCGGGGCAAAACAACTATATATTGCGCAATTTATGGTACATGCTTTTGGGATCGGGTTTTTTAATTTTACTCATCATTTGGATGTTTTCTTATACCATTGCTACCATCTTCAAGCAAAAGAAATTATCGGAAATTAAAAATGACTTTATCAATAACATGACTCACGAATTTAAAACACCCATATCAACCATTTCATTGGCATGTGAAGTTTTGGGTGATACTACGGTGGAGAAAAGTGAACAAAAAATTAATAACTATGTGAAGGTCATCAAAGATGAAAACAAGCGATTGGGCCTGTTGGTAGAAAATGTACTTCAAACAGCTGTGCTCGATAAAGGAGAGTTGAAACTTAAACTGAAATCGCTGGATGTACACGAAATTATAGAGGATGTGCTCAACAATAGCTATGTACAAATTGAAAATAAAAAAGCACAAATTGAAATTGAATTTGATGCCTCACAATCGGTAATTAGTGCCGATAAGGTACATTTATCAAACATTATTTATAACCTGCTCGATAATGCCTTGAAGTATTCGGCTAACGAACCTAAAATCACAATTTTTACTAAAAGCGATAATAAAGGGGTTTACATTGGCGTTAAAGACAACGGTGTTGGTATCAGCAAAGAGAATCAGAAAAGAATTTTTGAAAAGCTTTACAGGGTTCCAACCGGTAATATTCATAATGTGAAAGGATTTGGATTAGGGTTAAGTTATGTTAAAGCAATCATAGAAAAACATGGTGGCAACATTTTTGTAGAGAGTATTTTAGGAAACGGTAGCACTTTCACTTGCTTTTTTCCGTTTAGTCAAATAGAACACTAATATTTAAAAAAAGAAGTTTATGACAAAAGAATTTAAACCACGGGTATTATTAGTTGAGGACGATCCAAATTTAGGCAATCTTCTGCTCGAGTATTTACAAGCAAAAGAATATGATACAACGCTTGCCGTTAATGGTAAGGAAGGGCTTACGCAATTTAAAAATAATGTATTTGACGTATGTATTTTTGATGTGATGATGCCCGTAATGGATGGATTTACATTAGCCCGCGAGGTGCGTAAGCTTGATGCCGAAACACCAATTGTTTTTCTTACCGCCAAGTCTATGAAGGAAGATACAATTGAGGGTTTTAATGCCGGTGGCGATGACTACTTAACCAAGCCGTTTAGCATGGAGGAGTTATTGCTCAGACTCAAGGCAATATTGCGCAGAACAAAAAATCAAACACTCACCAACAGCGATCAAAACAACTTTAGTATTGGAGAGTATAAATTTGATTTTAATCTGCAAAAATTAGAAGTGAATGGAAAGGCACAAAAATTAACCACACGCGAGGCCGAATTGCTCAAACTATTGTGTATTAACGTGAATGATGTGCTCGACCGTACCTTTGCTTTAAAGTCAATTTGGCATGATGATAATTATTTTAATGGCAGAAGCATGGATGTGTACATTGCCAAACTGCGTAAGTATCTCAAAGAAGATTCCAACCTCGAGATTGTGAACGTACATGGCAAGGGCTTCAAGCTTTTGGTAAAAAACAAACTCTAACAATTTTAATCTTAGTAGAAAAACCCGGCCCAAATAAAGTCGGGTTTTTTAATGTTTGTTATCAACACAAGTAATAGTTACAAACTTCAAACCTCATCGTTTTTGTTTTTCACCATGCATATCATAAATTTGTAAGCTAACAGCGTACATGAATATGTAAATTTGGTCTACACATTCATTCAATTGATATAAAATTTTAAATGTATCAAAGTATTATTCTTTCATTTGACTCGAACAAGGCCTTTTAATAATTGTTAGCTGATAAAAAACATCTCTGAAAATGAAGCAAATTGCTGTTCAATTAAATATCAATAAAGTACAACTGTGCGTGCAGGTTTGCAACAACATTAACTTTTTGAGGGTACTATAAGGTTCAATTATAACGTATGTAAATTTATAAAGATCAACTAATTTTTTTTCAATGAGAAAAACACTTGCTATTGCCATTATATTGTTTTCGGGAACCCTTCTCCAAGCGCAAGATTGGGTTAAAAAAATGGAAGCTCCGAATGCTAATTTTTATGAGGTACAACAATCGTTTAACAAGTATTGGAAGAAACACGAGCGAAAGGAAAAAATTAAAAGCTTCTTTAACTTTTCAAAGCGTGATGAATCTGAAAGTGAAGGACTCATGTTATACAAGCGTTGGGAATACACCGTTGCGCCAAGGGTTTTTCCTTCCGGGAAGTTAAGTTTACTGCGCGAAGGCGGTAAAGAGCTTGAAAAAGTTGTTTCCAATCCCAGCTATCGCAGTGCTATGCAAGCCAATGGAAACTGGCAACCACTTGGGTCGTTTGATGTTCCTACCAATGGTGGCGGTGCAGGGAGATTGAATATGGTGCGTTTTCACCCAACACAAGCTAATACCATTTTTGTTGGTGCTCCAGTAGGCGGCCTATGGAAATCTACCGATGCAGGTGCAACATGGACTGTGAATACAGACTTGCTTCCATCCCTAGCTGTAAGCGATTTGGCCATAGACCCTACTAATCCCAATGTGATGTATTTGGCAAGTGGTGATATGGATGCAGAAGATGCTCCGGGTGTAGGATTGCTCAAGTCAACTAACGGTGGTTTATCATGGCAAATTACCGGTTTAAACTTTTTGGTTTCGCAAGGCAGGTATGTATCCAGAATCATCATACATCCAAATAATTCAAACATCCTATGGGCTGCAGCCAGTAACGGGGTTTATAAATCATTCGATGCAGGTATTACTTGGACTAAAGTAATAACCGGTAATAACTTACGCGATTTGGAATTAAAACCTGGTACAAACAACGTGTTGTATGCTACTTCAAATACAAACTTTTATAGATCAACTGATGGTGGAAATATTTTCACTGTAATAAGTGCCGGCTTGCCGGTTTCGAGCTCTTCATCCCGCATGTCAATTGCTGTAACGCCAGCCAATCCCGAAATTGTTTATTTGGTATCTTCAAACGCTTCTGACAACGGATTCAAAGGACTTTATCGCAGCACCAATTCTGGAACGAGCTTCAGCTTAATGTCAAGCGCGCCTAATTTACTAGGTTGGGATTCATTTGGAGGTGATACCGGTGGGCAAGGATGGTTTACCTTGAGTATTGCCGCTTCTCCAATAAATGCTAACATCGTAAGTGTAGGTGGTGTAAATATATGGACATCTTTTGATGGTGGTGAAAACTGGGATATCAAAGCTCATTGGTACGGTGATAATGGTGTCCCTTATGTGCATGCCGATATTCACGATTTGGTATACTCTCCGCACAATAACCTACTCTATGCAGGAACCGATGGCGGTATCTTTAAAGCAAATAATGCAATTAGCAACTGGACCGATTTAAGTGATGGATTACAAATAGGGCAAATGTATCGCTTGGGTTGCTCAGCAAGCAACTCTAGTTTAGTATTGCAAGGTTGGCAAGATAATGGAACAAATCAATACAATGCCGGACAATGGAGCCGCATTTTAGGAGGTGATGGCATGGAGTGTTTTGTTGACTGGAGCAATCCTGATATACAATATGCAGAATCGCAGTATGGCAACATTGCAAGGTCCGATGATGGAGGTAATAACTTTCAAGGAATAACCAACAATATCAACGAGAATGGCGAGTGGGTAACACCTTGGGCACAACACCCCACCTCAGCAGCCACAATTTTTGCAGGATATGAGAATGTATGGAAATCAACAAATAGAGGTGACAGCTGGACAAAAATTTCTAATTTGAACATTGGTGGACTTACGATCTTAGAGGTATCAAAGAGTAATCCTGCTAACATTTATATCAGTAACGGAAGCGCTATTTTTAAAACAGCTAACGGAGGTACAAACTGGAATAGTGTAGTTGTTCCTACAGCGGGCTCCAACGCTATTACCGATATTGCCATCAGCAACACCGATCCCAATAAAATTTGGATGACTCGTTCGGGATACACGGCAAACAATAAAGTATATAAATCTATTGATGGGGGTGCCACATGGCAAAACCTAAGTAACGGTTTGCCAAACATCCCTTGCAATACGGTAGTGAGTCAAGCAGGCACCAATGATGCGATTTATGTAGGCACTGATTTTGGTGTGTATTTTTATGATGAAAATATCCAAACATGGATTCCGTTCATGAATGGTTTGCCCAATGTG
Source organism: Bacteroidia bacterium (assembly GCA_023262495.1). Classification (GTDB taxonomy): domain Bacteria; phylum Bacteroidota; class Bacteroidia; order UBA4408; family UBA4408; genus CAIKXD01. The sequence continues at coordinate 16,750 of JALRAS010000011.1, forward strand.
CGCGTTGATGAACTCGAAATTCAAACTGCAAGTAACAAATTAAGGGCAGCAACTTACGGCAGAGGCCTGTGGGAAAGTAGTATATATGACCCCAATAGTTTAAAACCATTTGCCAATTTTACTGCTGATGTGCTGAGTGGCTGCCCAGGATTTACGGTTCAGTTTACCGATCAATCATTCGGAAATCCTACCTCTTGGCAATGGTCATTTCCCGGTGGAATACCCGCTTCATCAACCGATCAAAACCCTGTGGTGACTTATAACAATGCAGCAACATACAATCATGTTACCTTGCGCGTTCAAAATGCGTTCGGCACCGATTCTGTTATCAAACTTAACTATATTGCCGTAAGTCCATTTATAAAACCAACAATTACACTGAACAATAACGATACACTTTGCGAAGGTGAAACTGTACAACTTAAATGCAGCAACGCCCAAGCTTATTTATGGTATCCCAACAGTTATGGTAATATTTCTTTTTCAACCGATACATCAGGGGCCTATGTAGTAAGAACAACCGATGTGTTTGGTTGTCAAACCTTTTCTGATACAGTCAACATTGTTGTAACTCCTGTACAGCCGGTAACGATTAGTATGAGCAATGATACATTATTCGCGAGTTCCTCATTGGGTTTACAATGGTACTTAAACGGAAATGCTATAGTTGGTGCCACTGATACTTTTTGGGTAGCCGCGCAGCCCGGGACTTACAGCGTAATCAGCACGCAAGCCAATGGATGCACTAGTACTTCAAACAATTTAGTAACCAACTTGACAGAGGTAAGTAGTAACAATCAACCCTTAGAGGTGTATCCCAATCCGGGGAATGGCAATTTTATTTTTAACTATGCGGCAGAAGGAATATTTACTGTGGAAGTGTATGATTTAGAAGGGAAGTTACTATTGACCAAAACCTTCGCGCAAAAGGATGCAAGCAACAATGTGTACCGCCTTAATATTGATTATTTAGCGGCCGGCAACTACCTCATGAAGGTAACCGAAAAACAAAAGACTGTGAGCAAGAAGTTGAGTGTAATTAAGCATTGATTTGCCTAAGCGCCTGAAAAGCGCTTTTTTAAATAGGCATTCATAAAAATAGTGCTCAAAATAAATACTGTTCCTAGGTAAAAAGACGGGCTAAGATATTTGCTCTCACCAAGTATAATTGCTGCCAATATGATGGTGTATAAGGGTTCAAGGTTGATACTCAATACCACCGTATAAGGACTAATTTCTTTCATAATAGCTACACTGATGACGAAGGTAAAGGCGGTACAAACAATGCCCAATAGTGTTAACCAAATGATATCTGAAAGTCCTACACTGAAAAAATCTGCGGTAAAATGACCGGTGATAGCAAAGTAAATAGTTAGGAAAAGAAAGCCACCGCTTAGTTCATAAAAAGTAATGGTATAGGCATTTCCACCTTTGGTGAGCATACCATTTAATACCGGAAAAACAGATGCTAAAAAAGCCGATATAATGCCATAAATCATCCCTAGTTTGTACGTGTAATTGATTTTGAAAATCAAATACAAACTAAAAATAATCACAAAGCCAAGTACAACCTCATAAACAATTATTTTACGCTTGTAAAACAATGGTTCTATGAGTGCTGTAAAGAATGTTGATGATGACAAACACACCACGGCAATACTCACCGGTGCTGTTTTTATGCTGAGGTAAAAAAACACCCAATGTGAGGCAATAACCAATCCGGTAAGTAAGTAGTACAAAAGTTGTTTAGATGTACAGGTCAATGCTTGCTTTTTGATAAAAGTAATAAACACTAGCAATGACGAAACAGCAATCAGCAAACGATACCAAACCAGGTCCTCGGCCTCAATACTGATTAGCTTGCCAAGTATGCCTGTAAATCCATAAATAAAAACTGTAAGGTGTAAAAGCAGGTAGTTTTTATATCGACTCAGCAAGGAATGTTTGTTTTAAAGTGTAAATCAATAGACTTGAAAAGTACTCGGTACTAACCGATTAAAATGCCCGCAATTGTGGCCGATAAATAACTGGCTAGCGTGCCGCAAATGAGTGCTTTAAAACCGAGTTTTGCTAAGTCTTGTCTGCGATCGGGGGCAAGCTCACCGATACCGCCAACTTGAATGGCTATACTGCTGAAATTGGCAAATCCGCACAAGGCAAAACTTACAATGGTAAGTGCTTTTTTACTGAGTAGGCCCGCTTTAATCATTCCCGATAAATCGCTGTACGCTACAAATTCGTTGATCACCATTTTGGTACCAAGCAGTCCGCCAACCTGTGCTGCTTCATTCCATGGCACGCCCATGATAAATGCAAATACCGAGAAAAAAGCGCCAAGTATTTGTTTGAGAGAAAGCATGTTAAGATCAATGCCGATAGAAGAAAGAGACATACCAGCCGAAACCATACCCCTGCCCGTATAGCCAAGGATAGCATCAATCATGGCAATGAGTGCAATAAAACCAATCAACATGGCAATTACGTTTAAAGATACTTTTAAGCCATCTGAAGCACCATGCGAGATGGCATCCATTAAGTTAGCATGCGCTTGTTTAATTTCAAGTTTAACAGTGCCTTTGGTGGTTGATTCTTCGGTTTCGGGCATTACTATTTTAGAGATTACCAATGCACCGGGTGCTGCCATTAAACTAGCTGCAATAAGGTATTCGGCAGGTACACCCATAGAAATATAAACTGCCATTACACCACCCGCAATACAAGCCATACTGCCCGCCATAGAAGCCAAAATCTCACTCATTGTCATGCTGCTGATGTAGGGTTTAATCATAATTTGTGCTTCAACTTGTCCTACAAAGGCGCTTGCTACATTGCTAATTGCCTCGCTGCCGCTTACCCCCATTAAACGGTGAACCACTTTAGCAACAACCGAAACAATGCGTTGCATAAGTCCTATATGATAGGCAATACTCACCAATACCGATACAAAAATGATGGTAGGCATGATTTTAAAAATGAAAATAAAACTGCTGCCCGCCCCAAAAACACCTTCCAGTTTTTCTTTGCTAACAAGGATGCCGAAAACAAAATCGGCCCCGCGATCGCTGAACTCAAGCAGCTTGCTCACAGCATTTCCCAATTTTCCAAACAAAGCTTGCCCTAGAGGAACTTTTAAAATAAACAAAGCAAGCAGGCCTTGCAATAATAAACCCATACCTACTAACTTGTAGTTGATTTGTTTTTTGTGGCTGCTCAGCAAATAAGCAATACCCAGTATAACAATAATTCCTATAATTCCTGTAAATCTATCCATAAAGTAAAATCAACGGTTTTAATTCTAAAATAATAATCTATCAAAAATAAATAATTTAGATACAATGATAAACTTAATAGAAGATTAATCACTCGTTCATATTGGTAAGATATTCACAATGCATTCACAAAGCAGGTGTTTGCTTAAAATTGAAACTATTTAATTCAACTTTGCATTTGCATCATATTTTGATTTTATTTGCAGTATATGTGTCGTTGGTATGAAAGTTAAATTGCAACAGCCCAAACTTATAGGTAGACGCGAGAGAATTAGTTTTCCCGAGTTGAGCTTGTTTGGTATTGAGGCAAAAATTGACACCGGGGCCTACACCACTACCATTCATTGTCACGATATTATACTGAAAGAAATTAACGGCAAAGATGTGCTTTGTTTTAAGTTACTTGATCCCGAGCATCCTGAATACGCAGATAAGGAGTTGCGATTTGAAAATTACAAATTGAAAACATTTAAAAATTCTTTTGGCGAACAAGAAAGCAGGTATGTTGTTCAAACGCTGATTAAACTTGGCAATCGAAAAATTAGAGGAGCAGTATCACTCACAAGCAGAGCGGGTATGCGATATCCGGTATTGTTAGGCAGAAAAATCCTGAAAGGAAGATTTCATGTAGATGTATCAGCTGAGTATCTCTTAAAGTAATAATTTTACCACAATTTATTCCCTATGAAAATAGCAATCTTATCAAGAAATCCTTCTCTTTATTCAACCAAAAGATTAGTTGAGGCGGGTAAGCAAAGAGGTCACGAAATGATGATACTTGACCATCAAAAATGTGTTTTGGTGATTGAGCAGGGTAAGCCCAAAATTGTTTATGGCGGGCACGATGTAGTTGGTGTAGATGCTATTATTCCCCGAATAGGAGCTTCTGTAACATTTTACGGTGCTGCTGTAGTGCGACAATTTGAACAAATGAAAATTTTTTCAGCAGTAGAATCGCAAGCACTTGTGCGTTCAAGAGATAAATTGCGCAGTTTGCAACTACTGGCAAAAGCCGGAATAGGAATGCCAAAAACTGCTTTTGCCTCACATCCAAAAGATATTGATAATGTGCTCGAACAAGTAGGCGGAGCGCCCGTGGTGATTAAACTATTGGAAGGCACCCAGGGCATTGGGGTAATATTGGCCGAAACAAGAAACTCTGCTAAATCAGTGATTGAAGCATTTTTAGGTGTGGAGGTAAATATACTTGTGCAAGAGTTTATCAAAGAGGCCAAAGGTGCTGATGTACGTGCATTTATTGTTGATGGTCAAATTGTGGGTGCCATGAAAAGACAAGGTGCCGAAGGCGATTTCAGATCGAACTTGCACCGAGGTGGTGTAGCCACAGTAATTGAGTTGACCGCGCAAGAAAAAGCAACCGCCATCAAAGCAGCAAAGAAATTAGGGCTTGCCATTGCCGGTGTAGATATGCTACGCAGCGAAAGAGGCCCATTGGTGATGGAGGTGAACTCATCTCCGGGTCTAGAAGGTATAGAGGGAGCAACCAAAGTTGATATTGCAGGAAAAATCATAGAGTATATAGAGCGCAACGAGTTTACCAGTCACGATAATTAATTGGTTAAACCAAAACAATTCCCGGTTGTTTACTCACATCGTTTACATCACACTTGCATGTATAAAAAAGAAGTAGATTTTTTAATCATAGGTTCTGGTATTGCAGGAATAAGCTATGCGCTTAAGGTTGCTGCCTATGGGAAAGTGCTCATGCTTACCAAAAGCGATGAAGATGAGAGCAACACCAAATATGCTCAAGGTGGTATTGCAGCTGTTATGTATGCTCCCGATTCGTACGATAAACATGTGGAGGATACACTCATTTGTGGTGATGGAGAGTGCGATGAAAAAGTGGTGAAACTTGTGATTGGCGAATCTACCGAAAGAATTAATGAGTTGATTGGATGGGGTGCGCAGTTTGATAAAACATCAAGCGGCAACTACGATTTAGCCAAGGAGGGCGGTCATTCCGAAAAAAGAATTTTGCATCACAAAGACAATACCGGATTTGAAATTGAACGTGCCCTTTTAGCTCAGGCACATCAACATCCCAACATAGAAATACTTTCGCATTACTATGCCATGGAAATTATTACCCAACATCATCTTGGTGTATGGGTCAATAGCCAAACACCCGGTATAGAGTGTTATGGTGTGTATGCATTAAATTTAAAAACAGAAAAGATTGAGATTATTGCTGCAAAAATTGTATTGATGGCCTCAGGTGGTTGCGGACATATTTATGAAAGCACTACTAATCCCACCATCGCAACTGGCGATGGGGTGGCCATGGTGTACAGGGCAAAAGGTAAAATCAAAGACATGGAGTTTATACAGTTCCATCCTACTTCATTGTATCAGCCCGGGCAACATCCCTCTTTCTTGATATCAGAGGCAGTACGCGGCTTTGGAGCTGTTTTGAAAAATACCGATGGGGTAGAGTTTATGCATAAATACGATGCAAGAAAAGAATTGGCTCCGCGCGATATTGTTGCCAGAGCAATTGATAATGAAATGAAAACAAGAGGGGATGATTTTGTGTATCTCGATTGTACACAACTTAATCAAGAAGAGTTTATCAAACATTTTCCTAATATCTATCACAAGTGTCTTTCAGTTAATATCGATATTTTTCATGCAATGATTCCTGTGGTGCCTGCCGCGCATTACATGTGTGGAGGAATTGACGTGGATGATCATGGGCGTAGCAGCATAAAAAATTTATATGCAGTTGGTGAATGCTCAAGAACGGGCTTGCATGGAGCTAACCGACTTGCTTCAAACTCTTTGTTGGAGGCATTGGTTTTTGCACACAGAGCGGCTGTGCATGCCTGCAATCAAATTAACGCTATTGATTTGATGAATGGCATACCGGCATGGAATGCAGAGGGTACAGCAAGCCCCGAAGAAATGGTTTTAATTACTCAAAGCTTAAAGGAATTGCAAGCAATTATGAGCAATTACGTGGGAATTGTAAGATCGGACTTGCGCCTTAAACGTGCATTTGATCGCTTACTTATTTTGCATAAAGAGACTGAAAGTTTATACGAAAGAACCACGGTAAGCAAACAACTTTGTGAGTTACGTAACATGATTAAGGTAGGATATGTAATTATTAAACAAGCCATACAGCGCAAGGAAAGCAGAGGACTACACTTCAACCTTGATTATCCTCGCAAATAACATACATACTATTGTTTGATGTATTTTCCGGAAACAATCTTGCCAATATCATTGGTAAGCAGATAGAAGTACATACCCGAAGGCCATGCTGCTGTATTGAGTTGGGTTAAAGTGTTGCTAAGATTTAAAGTGTGCACCATTTTGCCGCTGATATCCATGAATAAAACCTTTGGATGGTAAGCGAGGGTATTGATTACAATATTCATATCCTCTATGCCGGGATTTGGGGCTATCGAAAACCCTTTTTCATCATGATTATTCAACCCATCGGAAGTTACACTGCAAGTTAAGTAATAGCGCTCGTTGAGGTAGGTATAGTTAATGACATCATATTGCATAGGAGAAAAATAGTTCCTGCACTTTTTGCGAGAGTAGCTCATAATGTTTGAAGGATCGGGGGCATAGGGCATTCCATTGGCATCGGTAGCTGTACCGGTATACACACAATTGGTATCAACTGTTGAAGTGCCTAGTGTTGGATCGGCAGGCGTATCGCAAATATAATCGCCCTCAGTTGCGCAGTTGCTGCCGTCTGCCAACTCATCGGGAGTTCCTCCGTGCGTATGCGGCAGGCCAAACAAGTGCCCCAATTCATGGGCAAGCGTACTGCCGTTGGTGGCGCAATTGGCCGACATCATTACATAGTCCTCGCTGGGTGGATATTGTGAGTAACCGCAAACCGGGCTCCCATTGAAATTGACCGAGCCATAGAAATACATATTCACAACTTCTTCGGTGTAAAACTGTGAAAGCACATCGGCATGATGTGTGTTATAATCAAAAGCATTGTAGAAATCATCGTCAATAATTTGTGGCGACAAACATTCTACAAATACCATATCAGAATTGCTGTAGAACTGGTTAACAGAGTCAATTTCATTGTAAATTTCTGCAAGCGTTAAATTGCTGCTTCCATCTGATGCCCTAAAGAAATGTATTTGATATGGAATGGTGCTGAGCTGTCGCTTCACAGGCAATGCTAAATTAGGTTGTATGCTTGCTCTTATTTTATTGAACCACTCTTGATTATTGATTGTGGCACACTCTTGATTGCTCTGAGCGCTTGCAATTGACAATCCGCAAAGCGAGATGCAAAAAACAAGTAGGGATTTCATTGTCTTCATTATTTTCAAAGATAAAAATTTATCTGTAAGTGTTTATTTGTTGTATCTCACTTTTATTTGAGCAAGCAGCCAATACTATAAGAAACGAACAATTGAAAGGAATCAAAGGTTGTGTATGGGAGTAGCGACTTTTAAAAAAATTTCATCGTTGAGTATATCTTTTATCTACTTTTGTATGTCTAAAAAAAACACAAATGATCATTGCTCCTTCCGTTTTATCAGCCGACTTTGGCAATCTGCAAAGAGATATTGAAATGATTAACAGTTCTGAAGCCGATTGGTTTCATGTAGATGTGATGGATGGCGTTTTTGTGCCTAATATTTCTTTTGGTTTTCCTGTGTTGAAGCAAATAAAAAAGCACGCGAAAAAAACCATTGATGTGCATTTAATGATTGTTGATCCGCAACGTTATATTGATGAGTTTTGTGTTCAAGGGGCCGACATTATTTCGGTACACATCGAGGCCTGTACGCATCTGCACAGAGCTATTCAGCAAATAAAGTCACTCAACATCAAGGCAGGTGTAGCCATTAATCCGCATACGCCAATTAGTGCTTTAGAAGATATTATTGCAGAAATTGATTTGGTGTGTTTAATGTCGGTAAACCCCGGTTTTGGCGGACAAAAATTCATTCATAATACTTATAAAAAAGTGTCTCAACTGAAGGAGCTAATCATCAAAAGCAATTCAAGTGCATTGATTGAAATTGATGGAGGAGTTGATTTTGAAAATGCAGCTTTGCTTAAGCAGGCAGGCGCTGATGTATTGGTTGCAGGAAATACTGTTTTCTCGCACCCTTCGCCACCGGAGGCAATTGCCCTATTAAAAAGTAAAACTGCCTAACTTAAATTAAAACGTTCAACAGCCATATCGGCTACTGTATTTCCAATGGCTAAACATGCTGTTGCAGCAGGAGAAGGCGCATTCAAAATATGAATGGCATTGCCGCTTCCTTCAATTTTAAAATCATCAATCATTTCGCCTTGTGGAGATAGCGCCATGGCGCGCACTCCGGCTCTGCCCGGTGTAATATCATCCATTTCTAAACTAGGTATCAATTTTCTCAAACGCTTTAAAAAATATGCTTTTGAAAATGCTCCACGATACTCATCTAAGCCAAAGCGCCAATGCTTTGCAAAGAATTTCCATGTGCCGCCAAAGGCAAATGCCTCAGCAGTATCTCTAAGGTTAAAGTCGGTTTTGCCGTAACCTTCTCTTTTAAATACAAATACAGCGTTTGGTCCGCACTCCACTCCGCCATGAATCATGCGTGTGAAATGAACCCCTAAAAATGGAAACTGCGGATTAGGCACAGGATAAATCAAATTCTTAACCTTGCTCATTCCTTGTTCTGACAATTCATAATAATCGCCTCTGAAACCAACAATGGCAGAATCAGATGGCGAACCTTCTTTTTTTGCCATTCGATCGCTCTGTAAACCCGCGCAGGTGATGATATATTTTCCTTCAAAGTTTCCTTTATTGGTAATTACTGTAGTGCTTGAAGCGCCTTTCTGAAAAGCCTTGGCTTCAGTACCTAACATAATTTTGCTTTGTGGAAATTTAGCAGTAAGTACTTCCCCTAATCTAACAGTAAGACCAACATAATCAATAATACCCGTACATGGCACATAAATAGCACCAATGCCCTCGGCATATGGTTCTATCTCTTTTACTTTTTTTGTATCAATAATTTCAATCCCTTCCACGCCATTGGCAAGGCCATTGTTATACACCTTATTCATGTGCGCCAGTTCCGACTCGTGTGTAGCCAAAATTACTTTTCCGCAAATATCATGATCTACCTTGTATTCCTTGGCAAAGGCCACCAACTCTCTTCTTCCGTCAACACAATTTTTTGCCTTAAATGAACCCGGTTTATAGTAAATACCCGAATGTATTACCCCCGAATTTCTGCCCGTTTGGTGTGCCGACAGTTGTTGTTCTTTTTCTAGCACCAATATTTTCTTTTGGGGATAACGCAGGTTTAACTTGTATGCTGTTGAGAGGCCAACACACCCTCCACCTATTACTATGATATCGTACATAACATTATTTTAGATGACAAAGAAACGATACATTTTTTTAAAGGTCAACAGAAAAATAAAAACTATAGTTTTACGTTTGTGAAATACAGATGCGCTGATTGAAAAAAATTCTGACATACATTCCTTCTTCCGATTTATATTTTTTCGGGCTTATCCTGTTTGCGGCATCGCTTCCCTTGTCTAAGTTTACCATGAGTTTGGCTCAGTTTGTGATAGCCGGTAATTGGCTGCTTGAAATGAATTTCCGTCAAAAGTTTCGCATGCTTGGTCAAAATAAAACAGCTTTGATGCTCATGTCATTGTACTTTTTACACCTGGCAGGACTCATTTACACCACAGACTTTACCTTTGCACTAAATGATTTGAGAACCAAATTGCCACTCCTGCTTTTTCCGTTTTTAATGGCCACTTCAAAGCCGCTTTCGCAGAAGCAAATCAATTATATTTTATTTTTTGTTTATGCAGCAACCATTGTTTCCTCTCTCATTTCACTCTGCATTTTTCTTGGGTTTACGGGTAAAGAAATTACCGATATCAGGCAAATTTCTCCATTGATTTCGCACATCAGACTGGCTTTGCTTGTTTGTGTTTCGGTGGGGATTGCTTGTTATTTTTATGTTTTCCCCAAACATTTTCCCATGCAACTTAACTATCAAAAATCCATGCAGTTTTTAGCTGTCATCAGCATCGTTTGGTTAATTGTATTTCTGATAATTTTAGAATCCTTAACAGGCATGTTGTTGATACTATCAGGAATCATTTGTTTTGCCTTCTATCAAATTTTCCGGGTATCTTCAACCTATTCAACGAGAATTAAATTTGGACTCTTTGTAATGCTTTTTTCGGGTGGCAGCTATTTGGCCCTCGACTATCTGATGAAACCTTTTCAAATAAAAGAGCAGGTGCAATATGAAACGCTTCCACAAAAAACTGCTCAAGGAAATAAATACACGCATCACATTGATGAGAAGTTTACCGAAAATGGGCACTACTATGGCATTTTTCAGTGTGAGGAAGAATTGAGATCGGCATGGAACAAAAGAAGCAAATTGAGTTATGATGCAACCGACAACAAACAGCAAGCACTTAATTTTACCCTGATGCGTTATCTCACTTCACACGGTTTAACCAAAGATGCCGAGGGCGTTGCACAACTGAGTGAAACAGATATCAAGTTGATTGAGCAGGGCATTACCAATTATAAAATACCGTTTATGAACCCTCTTGAAAGCCGCGCTTATCAAGTGTATTGCGAATATCAGAGCTATCGTGATGGATATAATGCAAGTGGACACAGTTTAACTATGCGCCTACATTATTGGCAAGCCGCAAGTTTAATCATTAAGGAAAATTTTTTGTTTGGTGTGGGTACAGGTGACACTGAGCTTGCTTTTCAGCAGAAGTACAACGATATTAACTCTCCCCTTAATAAAGAATGGAGACACCGTGCGCACAATCAGTACCTAACCATTATGCTTACATTTGGTTTACCCGGCATTTTATTTTTCTTGGCATGGCTTTTTGTACCCTGCCTCATTAATCGTAAAACACTGCATCCGGTTTACTATGCATTCATGTTTGTGTTTTTAATATCAATGCTTACCGAAGACACCCTCGAAACACAGGCGGGTGTTAGTTTTGCTGTATTTTTCAGTTGCTTGTTTTTGTTAAACACTGCTTCAAACAATCATTACAAACCTGATTGACTGCTTTTAAGAATGTTGTAAAGTAAGTCTCGTGCCCTAAATAATTGTGCCTTTACTGTGCCTAGTGGCAAGTCTAGTTTGGCTGATATTTCTTCGTAAGATAATTCGTCAAAATAGCGCATCTCCACCAAGGTTCTATATTTGGGTTTTAATTTCTCAACCACCTCGCGCATCAGCACACTCTTTTGTTTTTTAATAAAGTTTTCTTCCGGGTCAAGACTTGGTGCTTTGATGTCGAGAGAAACCTCCCCACCTTCATCATTCTCAAATGGCTTATCAATGGAGACAGTGGCGTTATTTTTCTTCTTACGGATAAAATCAATACAGTTATTGGTGGCAATTTTAAACAGCCAAGTACTAAAAGCAAAATTAGGGGTATACTGCGAAAGTCGGCTAAAGGCTTTACCAAATGCTTCAATAGTTAAATCATCGGCATCGTCTTTATTATTCACCATTTTAAGCAACATAAAATATACCGACTCTTTGTATCTCCCCATCAACTCCGCATAGGCGCGCTGATCTCCATGCTCAACAGCCAATAGCACAAGTTTATAATCGTGCTGCGCCTTCTCGGTTAAATTGTGACCTACTTCCATTTATGTTTTTTTACAAAAAAGTTACCAATGTATATAATCGGATATAAAAACAAAAGAATTATTTCAATGAATGGAGTAAAAATCAATAAATCTGCTTCCTTCATTAAACGCATCCCTTTACGTAAAATGATAAGTTGGGTGACAATTTTTAAGCCAAAAATTTCTAAAATTATTAACAAATTAAAGGAGCTAAAAAGCAAAGCAATGAAGCTGAGGTAAAAAAGATACTGCGATAGTGCCGCAAGACCAAGCCATGTTTTATGAGATGTTTTGTAATGTTTTGCCGTGGTCAAATGCCTTCTTTTTTGCTTAATCCATGCGCTAAGACTTGCTTTTGGATCGCTGTAAGTAAAAGAATCAGGGTGTAACTCTACCGCTACATTTTGCCTGTTGGCCACCTTATTGATGAATAAATCATCATCTCCTGACTGAATGTGATATTGAGAGGCAAACCCTTTGTTTCTGAAAAACAAAGTTTTGGTGTAGGCAAGATTTCTGCCAATGCCCATATAAGTTTTTCCGGCTAAGGAGAAGGAGAGATATTGCAATCCAATAAAAAAAGTATCGAATCGAATGACCTTGTTGAGCAGGCCACCGGTTTTTTTATACGGGCCGTAACCCAGTATAATTTCTTTGCTGTCGCTAAAGTTTCTTACCATGCTTGCAATCCAGCGCTTGTCGCCCGGAATGCAGTCGGCATCGGTAAGCAATAAATGTTCGTATTTTGCCCCTTTAATTCCAAGTGTTAAAGCCAATTTTTTGTCATGCGCCTTAATGTCATCCTCATTCAGTTCAACCACATGCAGATTAGGATATTTCTTTTCAAACTCTTCCAGGATATCACTAGATTCATCCACTGAACAGTCATTTACCACCACAATTTGAAACTCAGGGTAATCTTGCTGAAAAAACAAAGGAATGCTTTTATGTAGTTTTAAAGCTTCGTTTTTGGCGCAAATCACCACCGAAACAGGCGGCTGCGTATGATAATTATCCTTTGGTTTAAACCAAGCCACCCTTGCATAAAAATACAGGTAGTAAAACAGTTGAACCGCTGATGCAAAAACAAAAACCCCGAATACTATTTCTGATATGTGTATATCAACCATAAATAAAACACCTTAGCTTGCAAAGGTAAAAAGGCCGTTTTGCTTATTTTGTACTTGTAATTATTTAGTTTAAACAAAGTAATTAACATTGTTAGTTAATGCACAAAAAACCCGAATTCGTCCTCGTTTGCCCCAGAACTCGTCATCGTTTGCAACGAGAACGCACAACATATACGTTTACAACGCATCAAACACCTTCCGCTTCAACGCCTGCTTAATTTTCATTCAAACAATCATGATAACATAATACCAATCAGAATTGAGCTTAACTAAAATGTAAATGTGATCCATTAGGTATTTCAAAATGGGATGATCATTTTAGAAGAAATAACACCCGACAATGTCAATCAAATCAAATTGAGTTAAAAAATTGCTTTCTTTTGCACTTGTTTTATGACCATAATAAGCCAAGCCATAACAAGATTATTTGATTTTCGATTGCTTTTGTTGGCATCCCTCTTCCTGTTTGCATCTTGTGCTCAGGTGGTGCGACCAACAGGAGGTATCACCGATAGTAAGCCCCCGGTGGTGCTTAATTATTTTCCGGAGAATAAAACAAGCAACTTCCATTTAAATAGCTTTACCATGAAGTTTGACGAGTACTTTGTAGTTAAGGATATCAATAAACAGTGGATTATTTCTCCGCCTTTGAAGGCCGCACCTGATTATAAAATAAAGGGTAAAACATTAATAGTTTCTTTCACCGATACACTTAAAGAAAATACAACCTATAACTTCAATTTTGGGAAATCGCTTGCAGATGTCAACGAAGGAAACGAACTATTGGGCCTCAGTTATATTTTCAGCACAGGGAGTTACATTGATTCGCTGAAACTCAGCGGGAGTGTTTTTCAAGCGCTTAACAACAATAAAGAAAAAGAGGTACTGGTAATGCTTTATGAGGAAAATAGATGTGCAGAAGATTCATTTCCGTATAAAATTTTACCCGACTATTTTGCCATTAGCGATGCAAGCGGTAACTATACAATCAACTATATCAAGCCCGGAAAATATCGTGCAATAGCCCTCAAGGATGCCAATAGCAACTACCTATTCGATAGTTTTGAGGAGCCCGTTGGCTTTTGCGATTCGGTAATTAAGCTCGATAAAAATGCAACGCTCGATTTCAGTATTTTCAAGGAAATAGAAGAAAAAACCTATTTGAAAAATAAATTCAATAGCGAATATGCTTGCTTTACAGTGATTGTAAACAAGCCCTTATCTCAACTTGCCGTGATGCCTTTGCATGCCATTAAGAGTGATGATTGGGCTATTGTTGAAAGCAATACATCAAAAGATACCATTCAAATTTATCTCACCGATTTTTCTTTAGATTCCATTAAATTGGCGATTGTCAATAATGCATTGCCTATTGATACGGTTGAGTTTCCGGTGTTGCCACGCGAAAAGTTTACAGGCAAAAATAAACGCGCCATTGAATCCAAGTTGCTGATTAAATCAACTCCTATGGCAGGAGGCGAAAAAGATTTGAATGTGCCGCTAACACTATCCTGTAATCATCCTGTGAAGCAGGTTCATGCCGACAGTATTGTATTGCAAATGAGGAAAAAATTATTACCCTTTACACTAAAAAAAACGGATGAAGTTGGAAAGAAATACCAATTAGATTGCACCCTATCTAACGACAGTAGCTACCAACTTTTGATAAAGCCGGGCGCATTTATTGATTGTTTTGGCAACAAAAATGATACCCTGCGCGTGTCATTCCGCGTGCCATCTATTGAAACTACAGGTAATTTGTACCTTACCTTAAGTACCGACAGCTCAGCAAAACTGCTTGATTTCAAAAAAAATCATTACCTATTACAATTGCTCAACGAAAAGGGAGAAGCCCTCAACACTCAAAAAGTGGAAAAATTTGGCACCTTCAACTACCTACAAATGAAACCCGGAAACTATAAAGCCCAACTGATTATTGACCATAACAAAAATGGAAAATGGGACACCGGAAAATACCTTCACAAGCAACAGGCCGAAACGATTATTTTTATGAGCGGCAGTATCAATCTGCGCGCCAATTGGGATGTAGAGGAAGATTGGAAAATTTCAAGTGTTAAGTGATTATTATTCCCAAAACGCGGCAAACCCGAAGCTGTGATTGATAATTTGCAGCTAAATTTTACAAATCATACATCGGTATTGTCACAGATATGCCTATTTTTTATATCTTTGCAAGCTATGCTCAAAAAGAATCAAATAGTTGTGCTGTTGATTGCTGTGGGAACCTTGTTGTTTTCCTGCAAAGGAAGCTATCAACGATTGCTGAAAAGCTCCAATTATGAATTGAAGTATCAGAGGGCCATTGAGTATTACGAAAAGAAAGATTATGTAAGGGCACTGCCGCTTATGGAAGAGTTGGTAACCGTAATGAGAGGAACTGCCAGAGCGGAAAGAATTCACTACTATTTTGCACAAACCAATTACGCGCTCGAAGATTATTTGTTGGCCAGTTACCATTTCAAAGATTTTGCACGCACTTATCCGCAAAGTCAGTGGGTTGAAGAAGCCACCTATCTCAGTGCTTATTGCTTTTACCTTACATCTCCACCGTATAGTCTCGATCAGTCAAATACCATCAGCGCCATTCAAGAGATGCAAATTTTTATCAATCTGTACCCGCAAAGCAAGCATTTGCCCGATTGCAACAGCATTATCGACAAGCTGCGCTTAAAGCTCGAGAATAAAGCGTTCGATATCAGCAAACTATATTACAATACGGCCAATTATCAAGCCGCTATTGTGGCTTTTACCAATTTTTTAAAAGACTTTCCCGATAGCAAATACCGTGAAGAAGCCGGCTTTTTGCAAATAAAATCCGCTCACCTTTTGGCTATTAATAGTGTTGAATCTAAAATGCCTGAGCGGCTTAAAAACACACAGGATTTATGTCAGAAGTACATTGATACTTTCCCGAAAGGAAAATTTCATGATGCTGCTGTCAATATTCTTGAAACCTCGAATAAAATATCAATTAAAAGCAAAAAACAATCATCAATAAATTAAATCATGAACTACAAAAAAGTAAACGCAGAGAATACAACTATTACACGCGATTTGCGCGACATTGACGCCAAAACAGGTAATTTGTATGAGTCATTAACCATTATTGCTAAGCGTTCTAACCAAATTGCAGCCGATATGAAAGAAGAGTTGTCGAATAAATTGAGCGAGTTTGCCTCAACATCCGATAACTTGGAAGAGATATTCGAAAATCGTGAGCAAATTGAAATTTCTAAGCACTACGAAAAACTTCCCAAACCGGTTTTGATAGCTGTTCAGGAGTTTATGGAAGATAAAATTTATTACCGCAAGCCGGAAGCTGAATAATTACCTAAATTCTGCTAATTAATAAAACGAAATATCCGAAGTGAAGAGTACGCTTCGGATATTGTTGTTTCATATCGTAAAATGAAAGGCAAAAGAATTTTACTGGGAATAAGTGGGGGCATTGCGGCTTATAAATGCTGCACATTGGTGCGCTTGCTCGTTAAGCAAGGGGCATCGGTGCAGGTATTGATGACGCCTGATGCAGCTGATTTTGTGAGTCCTTTAACCTTATCGGTGCTTTCAAAAAATCCGGTACATGCCAATTTTAAAAACAACAATCATGAATGGAACAATCATGTTGAGCTGGCTTTGAATGCCGACCTCATGATCATTGCTCCCGCAACAGCCAATACCATTGGTAAAATGGCACACGGTATTTGCGACAACCTCTTATTGGCCACCTATTTTAGTGCCAAGTGTACAGTAATGTTTGCACCGGCTATGGATTTAGACATGCATGCGCACAAGGCCATACAAAACAATATCAACACGTTAACAGGATATGGTAATTATATCATACCTGCCGAAAGTGGTGAATTGGCCAGCGGACTCAGCGGAACAGGCCGTATGGCAGAGCCCGAAACAATAGCTGCACACATCGAAAGCTATTTCAAAAAAAAAAATACTTTAAAGGGTAAACAAGTACTCATTACTGCGGGCCCTACCTATGAAGCCATCGATCCCGTTAGGTTTATAGGAAATCACTCCACAGGAAAAATGGGTCTTTCGTTGGCAACTGCTTTTGCCGAAGAGGGTGCCAATGTGGTGCTCATTTGTGGTCCCGGAGTGCAGCAAATTGCGCTTCCAAAAAACATCACACGTATTGATGTAGTGGCTGCCGCTCAAATGCATGAGGCCTGCTTGAAGCATTTCAAGCAATCAGATATTACCGTCATGTCTGCCGCTGTTGCCGATTACCGCCCGGCTGAAATGGCAAGCAGTAAAATCAAAAAGAAGAGCAATGGGCTCGATTTAACTTTGGTTAAAAATCCCGATATTCTGCACGACTTGGGAACCAAGAAAAGTGCCAAACAGTTGCTGATTGGTTTTGCACTCGAAACCGATAATGAGAGGCAGCATGCAGCTGAAAAACTTAAACGTAAAAATCTTGACATGATTGTGCTCAACTCCCTTAACGACAAAGGAGCAGGGTTTGGTACCGATACCAACAAGGTTACCTTACTTTTTAAAAGCAAGAGAACAAAGGCACTTCCACTGATGAGCAAGTTGGATGTGGCCACCGAAATTGTTAAAGAAGTTATATCAATGTGATTGAGTTACAGCTGTTTTAGCGGTTTCGCCTTAAAAGATGCGGAATGTGAGTTCAACCGTTATGATGGCTAAGCATGCGCGCAATATCTTCTAAGCCAACATTAAACAATAAATCTATCACCGATAATTGCGCCACAAACCCTTCACCTATTTGATTATAGGTGGGCATTTCAAATGATTGATAAGTCATATTTATTTCATGATGGGCAAATAATGCTTCATCATTGTATTTTTTAGCACCTTGTCCCGATAGGTAAGTATTGCCTCCCACTTGTTTTACCAGGTCAATATTGCGTTCGTTTTTATGAAGTTGATTGTTGCTCAATGCTGATGCAACCATGAGTTTCGTATGAATTCCTAGTTGATTGCAAATGCTTTTAATGATAGCCATATTCATCAAACTTAAATTATCGTATCGCATCATTAACAACGACTCCAATAAAGGAAACATTTGCTCGAAATATGGCGCTTTACGATAAGCATCGGTTATTTTATTTAAGTGCTCCTTTTGCCATTGTTGAGCATAATCCGGAACCGACTCATTATAGCTGCTGTGCATGCCTTTCAACCTTTTCAGCGGCACTGTAAGCAATACCTTGCTGCCATCTTTCCCTTTAATATAATTCTTGTTGGCAAGTCCCTTTCCGGGAATTTGCACATGGTCTAAAAAAATAAATACATCAGCCATTTTCATCTTGTGAAAATAACCTAACCAAGGTAAATAATTGGGTTGATGTATCGCAACAATCACGGCCGTGTGTGATTTTTAAGAAAGTTTGATTGAAATAGCTGCATCTCAATTACCACATTGCCATCACTATCAATTTTTGAGGCCCCTGTTTTTTCAAATCCCAGGCCACTAAAAAAATGTATGGCTCTGCTGTTGTTTTCAAATACGTTGAGGTATAAGCGTTGCAGGGTCATCACCTGAAAAGCATAATGCATCAGCATATTGCCTGCCGCTGCTGCCACACCGGTTCCCCAGTAGTTTTTTTCCCCAATGGTGATGCCAAATTCGGCCTGTTTTTCAGTAAGATTAATTTTCATTAAACTAACCATGCCAACCGGATTTTTTGATACTTGATGGATAATGATAAACTTTTTTTTACTGCTATCTTTGAGCGTGTTGTACAGCCATAGTAATTGTTGATCTCGGCTTTGAGGTGCACGTTTAGAAAAATACAAACTCACTTCGGGATCGTAGTTCCATTTGGTTACGATGTCAAGAAATTTTTTTTCTAAAGGAACCAGTTCAACCAATGCTTGCTTGATATTACTTTACACTTCGCAAAAGCTCAAACGACTCGGCATATTTTACTGCAATTTGTGCTCCCCTTACCCGAGCCAAACCTCTGATAAAATCGGCATCGCAGTAGGTACGATAGTTTTGTGTTTCGTAAAACTCCAAGGCCTCACATTTCTTTTGAATATGTCTTTCCTCGAGCTTGTAAAATGCGGTAGTGCTGAAGTTGATGGTATCCCAAGGCAAATCGTAGCCATAACAAGTAAAATGTTTAAAGGCACGCATGCCTTCCTCATAAATTGTTTGATGATCTTGATGCAAAGAGCGGCTCGATGGCATAAAAATACTACCCGGGTTAATGATGCCTCTGATTTGCACCAAATCCTCCAGAATTTCCTGCCTAAAACTTTTAAATTTTCTAACCGGATATTTCTTCAAAATCAAATTATTAGCAGGTATACCCAAATGTGCTGTTGCTTTCTTCACCTCGGTTTCAAGCGCATTTTTTGGAAAACCCTCAGGAACAGATTCCTCACAAATGGAAAAGGCAAGATAAAAAACGTTGTTTCCCTCTTCAAGCAAACGCGCGATTGTACCACCGCAGCCCAGTTCCCCATCATCGGTATGAGGGGCTAAGATTAAAACGTTTCCTTCTTTAAGCATTTGCCAGTCTTTTGTGCCTCAAAGCTAAACTAAAAAATGATTGCAACAAAAAATCCGCATAATGACATATATAATTTGTATTCAATTGAATGGCCCAACGCAACAACTAAAGAAATAGGGTAGGGAACAATAATTTCGTGTTGTGTATTTCACAATTAAACTATTTTTGCATTCTACTACAGGTGAAACGAAAATATCTCATAATAGTTAGTGCTTCTTTTCCATACGGTTTAAAAGAGCCATTTCTTGAAACAGAATTGAAGCATCATGCGCTGCATTTTGACAAGATATATTTGCTCGTTCCTAAAATTCCCAAAGATCAAAGTCATCACTTTAATTTTACCTTGCCCCAAAATGTAATTGTTGCGCAGTTTTTGTACACCATAGGTTTTTGGGAAAGGTTAATGGGAATCAGATTTTTATTCAGTTTTGTTTTTTGGAAGGAGATCAGTATTGTGAGAAACAACTACCGTTTAAATCTAAATAGAAATATAGTAAAAACTATTCTTAGCACTTTAATCAGAGCTGATCATTTTGCTGTTCAATTAAAGAAGTTTTTAAAGGTCAACAGAATTCCTTTTCATCGTACTACCTGCTACACTTATTGGTGCAACGAGTATTCATTAGGCATTGGCAATTTAAGAAGAAAGTATACCATTGCAGGTGCATTTTCGAGGGTGCACAATTGGGATCTGTATTTTGAGCGTGCTCCCAATCACTATTTACCACTCAGAAGCCGTATTTTTAAGCGCCTCGATGCTGTTTTTCCTGTTTCGCAACAGACCAAACAATACATATTGAAAAAAGTGCCTAATACAGATGCCGACAAGCTTATAGTGAGCTATTTAGGCGTAGAAAAAATAGGGGAGGTAAGACCGGAAAAGAGAGGCAAAACACTTAAGATATTGAGCTTGGCATTTTTAGGTAAAATCAAGCGCATTGATTTATTGATTGCCGCACTTGAGCAGCTCGAGGATTTTGATGTGGAATGGCATCATATCGGGAAAGGAAACGACCACTTAGATATCAAGCAGTATGCGTTTAACCGCCTTTTTAATAAAGCCAATATTAAGTATGTGCTCACCGGTGATATCAGTAAAAAGGAAGTATATGAATACTTGAACAATCATCATTTTGATGCATTGGTCAATACAAGCAGTTATGAAGGTGTGCCCGTGAGTATGATGGAGGCCTTGTCTTTTTCTATTCCAATTATTGGTACCAACGTGGGCGGGGTAGCAGAAATTATTGACAATGAAAAAAATGGATTTTTGTTATCATCCGATCCTGAACCTGATGAAATCATTGATAGGTTAAAGCAATTATATGCCATGAGTGAGGAAGATTACCTCATGATGAGGCAACAGGCTTATAACACCTGGCAATCGCGCTTTAATGCCGAGAGTAATTATTCGGAGTTGATCTACAACATGGTTCAAATGAGTAAAAATTATCAATCTTGATGCAAACACTTGCGCATATAAAATTAGGGATAAACAAAAAAGTTTACTTTGCCAGCGACTTCCATTTGGGTATTCCTAACGCTGAAAAAAGTTTGGAACGCGAGAAGAAAATAGTGAAATGGCTCAATGACATTGAGCATGATGCAGCACACATTTTTTTGGTGGGCGATATTTTTGATTTTTGGTTTGAGTATAAAACTGTTGTACCACGCGGTTACACAAGGCTTTTAGGAAAAATAGCCACGCTTGCGGACAAAGGCATTAACATACATTATTTCACAGGAAATCACGACATGTGGACGTTTGGATACTTGGAGAAAGAATTGGGGGTAAATCTTTACAGAAATCCTGTTGAGGTAACTATAAATCAACACAGTTTTTTCGTAGGACATGGCGATGGCTTGGGCCCGGGCGACAACGGCTATAAGTTTATCAAGAAAGTTTTTGCCTCGCCTGTTTCACAATGGTTGTTTGCCCGCTTACATCCTAACTTTGGAATTGCCCTTGCCGACTTTTGGTCGCGAAGAAGCAGGTTGGCGAATGGTCCGGTTGATGAGGTATTTTTAGGGGAAGATAAGGAGTGGTTGGTGATATATTGCCGAGAGGTGTTGCAGAAAAAACATTACAACTTTTTTATTTTCGGACACCGCCATTTACTTTTAGATATACCTTTGCAAAGCAATTCTCGCTACATTAATCTTGGCGACTGGTTTAAAGAACCGCATGTTGCTGTGTATGACGGACAAACCTTGCAGCTTAAAAAGTGTAAAGATTAAAACTGTTGGATGAGAGGCAACTTTTTGCAATTAAAATTGATTGATGTAATATGTTGAATTAAGCACTTTTCCAAATCATTATGCATCCGTAGTTCAACTGGATAGAATGCCAGATTCCGATTCTGGTGGTTGGGGGTTCGAATCCCTTCGGATGCACAAAAAATTGTTGTCATGAGTAAGCTCACAGAATTGGCCATTCAACTGCTTGGCGAGGTATCTTATCAAACTGCACGCAGTGGGGGTAAAGGAGGGCAAAATGTGAACAAAGTTGAAACAAAGGTAGAGTTGTATTTCAACATTCGGGAATGTGCGTTGCTTACCGAGGAGCAAAAATTGATGATACAGCAAAAGCACATCCACAAAATAAGCAGTGATGGTGTTTTAAAGCTGATGGCACAGACCGCGCGCACACAATTGCAGAATAAGCAAAAAGTGCAGGACAAATTTTTTGCATTAATTGTTGAAACTTTCACACCCGAAAAGCAGCGTAAAGCCACTTCGGTGCCTCAAAAATCGATTGCACAGCGCTTACTCAACAAAAAATTGCGCGCTAAAAAATTATCCGAACGTAAAATAAAGTTTACTGAAGATTAATCTCGCTTATCAGGTATTTTATACCGATGTAAATTTTTTTATTGGTATTATGTGGGTTAAAATCAAAAAAGGCGAAAACTATTGTTTCCGCCTTTTGGTGGGCCCACTTGGAATCGAACCAAGCACCTACTGATTATGAGTCAGTTGCTCTAACCGAATGAGCTATAGGCCCTTTGTGTAAATTACTAACACAAAACGGCCGCAAAAGTATAATTTTACGCGCACTTTCAAAATAAAAAAATGAAACTCATTCATCCTGAACTAAAAAATAAACCTATTGAAGCCATCATTTTTGACTTAGGCGCAGTAATTATCAATATCGACTATAATAAAACGCGCGATGCTTTTCAGCAACAAGGTATCAAAAATTTTGATGTGCTATTTTCAAAGGCAAGACAAAGTACCTTATTCGATAGGCTCGAGAAAGGACTGATTGATGCAACACAATTCAGACATGATTTAAGGGCGCTCTCGGGCGTGCCATTAACCGATGAGGTAATTGATGCATGCTGGAATAAAATGCTGTTGCAACTGCCCAAGCAAAGAATTCAATTGCTCAATGAGTTAAAACAGCACTTTCCACTTTTTTTGCTAAGTAATACCAATATCATTCACGAAAAAGCATTTGCCAAGTATATTGATGCCGAATATGGATGGCATCATTTTACCTCAATGTTCAAACAAATTTACTTTAGTCATCATATACACATGAGAAAACCCGACCTCGAAATTTTTGAAAAGGTTTTACATGATCATCAGCTTAATGCCTCCACAACCCTATTTATTGATGACTCTCCGCAACACATAGAGGGAGCGCTTAAAATAGGCATCAACGCATTTCACTTGACAGATGATTTGGATATTTGCGATTTGTTTGCATGGTAAGAAAAATGATAAAACTGCCATAGTTCAAACGGATTGAAATAGATTTCGAAGACACAAACGTTTGGTTTAATTATTTGCCCGCGCGGGAATCGTGTTGATAACACACTTTTTTGTACGGTATCTTTAACCAATCTCCCATATCTTGAGAACGCATCCCTTATTTCTTTTAGTATTAAACAAATTTGATATATTTGAACAAATAAAAATCATATCTCCATGAAAAGAATTTACGTAACACTCTTGTTAGTTTTATTAATTCAGTTTAGCAAGGCCCAATGTCCTGGTTGTATCATCGATCAGGGTTGTACAATCTCACCTGCTGCCCCTGCCTTATGTCCGGCCACCTTACCCGATGGTATGCTCAATACACCCTATGATGAAAATGTTACGTTTTACATGCCCGCGCAATTTACCACCTCGGGTGTTAATGTTACGCTCAATCAAATTACGGTTACCGGAATTACCGGCATGCCGCAAGGGCTCAACTGGCAAACAAGTGCTTCACCAACCAACATATTTTACCCTTCGGCAAACCCGCCCGCCTCTGAACGCGGTTGCGTAAAAATGTGCGGAACACCAACTGTTTTCGGGCAGTTTAATATCATTGTTTCGGTAGTAGCAGAAGTATCAACACCTTTTGGCCCTGTTACGCAAAATGAAACTTTTTCGCTGCCTATCAACATCAATTCTCCTCCGGGGGCCAATGCAAGTTTTAGCTACAATCCCTCTTTTGGTTGCACGCCTGTAGATGTAACTTTTGAAGGACTAATTGTTGCTAATGGCCTCGAGCAGGTTACTTACAATTGGAATTTTGACAACGGAAATACTTCAACACTGCAAGTTCCACCTACACAAACGTATGCAGTGCCTGATACCTACTACGTGTCGCTCACCACCAAAAAATATGCTTACCGCCTTTCGCAAGTGAGTGTAACCACAACCGGTACCAATTGGTGTGGCGATGTGGAAGAACCTAGTTTCCCATTTATAGGTTGCACAAGCAGTCCCGATATTTATTTTGAATTAACCAACAACGGTGCTACGCAAACTTCGGGTACTATTGACGACCAAAATAGTCCAAGCTTTTCGGGCTTAAGTTATATCCTTACTGCACCCTTAATTTCATTGCAGTTTTATGATGAAGATTTAATTTCGGGGAACGATAATTTAGGGGTATACTTATTTTCTGTTACCACCCCCGGAACATTTAATATATCCACTAGCGAGCTTGTGGGAACAATGACTATTGATACTGTATTTTCGCAACAGTTTACTGATATAGATACCGTGATTGTATATCCTTTGCCGGCAGTACCTTCAATTTCGGTTTCAGGTGCTGTAAGCTTTTGTCAGGGCGATTCGGTAACGCTTTCGGTACCTGCCAACAACAGCACTTTTCAGTGGTACCTCAACGATACTACAATACTGATTGGTAATGTACAACCTGATTTAAACATCAGCAGCACCGGTGCTTACAGCGTAGTTGAAACCAATGCATTTGGATGCAGCAATATTTCAGCCAATCAACAGGTAACTGTTTTTCCTTTGCCTGCTTCGCCCAATTTGTTTGTAAACGGAGGAAGTATCAACAGCTCTGCTACGGGCAATATACAATGGCTTTTTAATGGCGATAGCATACCGGGTGCTACCCAACCCAACTTACTATATGCCGATACCGGTATTTACACCATTGTGGTAACCTCTGCCAACGGATGCGTGAACTCTGCCTCCATCAATATTACAACACCAAGTGGCGTGTATCAAATAAGCGGCAATCAATCATTTGCGGTGTATCCTAATCCGGCAAGTGATGTGCTGTTCATAAAAGCAGAGCATACTAAAAACCAAGCAGTAAGCCTTGTTATTACCGATATCAGTGGTGCAGTAGTTTATCAAGAAACGGATGTACTCATTGATCATCAAGCCAAAGGAATTGACATTAGCGCACTCAGCAGTGGGGTTTATTTCATTAGTTTGCAAAGCAATACATCAAGGCAAGCACAAAAAATGAGCGTGATAAGGTAAGTCGCTTGGCTCATGCCCACATTAGCTGTGAGGCTTCTTGGTGTTGTCAAATTTGGAATGTATTGTAATACGCCCCTCAAATAGTATATTTGCGCTTTAAGCTTTGTCATTGAAAACTTATTTAAGGCTTGTTGGTTTCGCGCCTCCTTTAGGCAAATATCTCCCCGAATATCTTGTGTATACGCTGTTTGGTGTGGTATTCGGGTTGCTCAATTTTACACTGTTTATTCCGCTGCTCAACCTGCTTTTTACCACCTACCCCGAGCCCGAATCGGTAACAATGCCGGTGTTTACACTTAGTATCGATTACTTCAAACAACTGTTTAACTTTTACTTTTACAACATCATCAATGAAGGTGGAAAAATTGCTGCGCTGCAATATGTTTGCCTTGTTATTTTTTGCTCGGTGTTGCTCAGCAACTTATTCAAATTTTTATCGCAACGCGTGCTCACCTCGGTACGTTCGCGATTGGTAAAAAATATTCGTGAGGCAGTATTCAACAAAATTACCGATAGCGACATTCGCTTTTTTTACATGCACCGCAAAGGCGATTTGATTTCTACACTGAGCAACGATGTGCACGAAGTGGAAAACTCGGTGGTAAGCTCCCTGCAAGTGATCATCAGGGAACCTTTTATGCTGATAGGATTTTTTGTGCTCTTGTTTTCAATGTCGGCACAACTTACCTTGTTCACTCTTTTGCTATTGCCTGTTTCTTTTTTATTGATTGCTCAAATCACCAAACTATTAAAAAGAGATGCCCTGCGTAGTCAAGATTTATTGGGCCACATCATGGGTACAATTGATGAAACAATCTCGGGCATCAGAATCATCAAAGCATTTAACGGACAAGAACATATCAAGAAAAAATTTGATGTGCAAAATAATACCTATCGCGGGTTGCTCAAATCGGTCATCAATAAGCGCGAATTGGCCTCACCCATGAGCGAATTTTTAGGTGTGTCGGTGCTTACCTTGGTATTTTACTATGGCGGAAAATTGGTGCTCGATCAAGCGGGCGATTTATCGGCAAGCGAATTCATTACCTACATTGCCCTTTACTCACAAATACTCATTCCCGCTAAAAATAT
Organism: Bacteroidia bacterium; assembly: GCA_023262495.1. Lineage (GTDB taxonomy): Bacteria > Bacteroidota > Bacteroidia > UBA4408 > UBA4408 > CAIKXD01. The sequence goes on from JALRAS010000011.1 coordinate 43,163, forward strand.
TTCAACTGCGTTTACCAACATTCAAAAAGGATTGGTTTCGGGGGAGCGACTGCTGAAACTGATAGATAGTAAAATAGAAATTACCGACAAAGCAAATGCGCTCGTGCTGCAGGGCTTCAATGAAAAAATAGAGTTGAAAAACGTGCACTTTTCGCACGAACAGTTCCAGGTTTTACATGGCATTAATTTACACATTGAAAAAGGTAAAACCATAGCATTAGTTGGTCCTTCGGGTGGTGGCAAAAGTACACTTGCCGATATGCTGCCCCGCTTTTACGATGTGAGCCAAGGCGAAATATTGATTGATGGCATCAACATTAAAGATGTAACCATTAAAAGTTTGCGACAATTGATGGGCAATGTGACGCAGGAGTCGATTTTGTTTAACGACACAGTTGCAAACAACATTGCCTTTGGTGTAGAGCATCCTGATTGGGATAAGATCATTGAGGCCGCTAAAATTGCCAATGCGCACGAGTTTATTATGGCACTTCCCGAGGGCTACCAAAGCAATATTGGCGATAGGGGAGGAAAGCTCTCAGGCGGACAAAGACAACGCTTAAGTATTGCCCGGGCGGTGTTTAAAAATCCTCCGATATTGATTTTAGATGAGGCCACCTCGGCCCTTGATACCGAGTCGGAAAAGATGGTGCAAGAAGCGCTTACCAACCTCATGAAAAACCGCACCACTTTGGTAATTGCGCACCGTTTAAGTACCATACAACATGCCGATGAAATTATTGTGCTCGACAAAGGCGTGATTGTAGAACGCGGCACACATCAACAATTGATGAACGCCAACGGCCTCTACCAAAGACTTTGCGAAATGCAAGCGTTTGAAAAGTAGGTGGTGGGGTGAGATGATTTTGCTTTTGGTAGGATGTCAGAAAGTATAAAACCAATATCTGCCATCTAATAACTTTGTTTACTTGGTATTACACCTCTTACTCCACCTCTTGGCTCTTTCACATCACCTTTGTAGCGAGGTATTAAATGAATATGAACATGAGGAACAGTTTGACCTG
>JALRAS010000120.1 GCA_023262495.1 Bacteroidia bacterium
ATCAATGTTTTTTTCGTTTATGGATGATTTGTCCTTGGAGGTAGTTTTTTCTACACTTCCAATTCCTTTTCTAGCTTCTATGGCTTTTCGTTGAGCATCGATTTGAAGTTGTTGCTTGGCGGCAAGTTCTTGTTCATGTTTTTTTCTGAATGCCTCAATTGCCTCCTTATTTTCTCTCATCTTTTCCCTTACCTGTTTTCTTCGTAAAGCAGCTTCTTCTTCGCGAGCTATTCTTGCTCTTTCAGCATCTGCAAGAGCTTTAAACCTGAGTTCTTCATTGCTAATTTTTTGGGATTCGGTTTCTGCGGAAGCTCTTTTCTTCTGAACATCGGAGGAGGAATTGATTTTCACCTCTCTTGTTGGTCGCTCCTTTGAGGATGCTAACTTTGAGGCTTCATCTGCTAAACGTTGCGCCTCCTCAGCTTGCTTAGCCTTATTTTCTGCAATCAATCTCTGTCTCTCCTCCTCTGCTAGCCTTGCTTTCTCGGCAATCGCTGCTTGTTCTCTTTCTTTTGCTGTGCGCATTGCTTCAATTTCTGCCTTTCTCTTTTCCTCTTCTTCTCTTTTAATTTTCGCAGCTTCCTCTTCCTTGGCTTTGTTTTCAGCAATCAATCTCTGTCTCTCCTCTTCGGCCAATCTGGCTTTCTCAGCTTCCTCAGCTTGCTCACGCTCTTTGGCTGTTTTCATTGCTTCCAACTCTGCTTGTCTTTTTGCTTCTCTCTCAGCTAGAATTCTTGCTTCCTCAGTTTCCCTTGCTAATTTTTCAGCGGCAATTCTCAGTCTTTCTTCCTCTTCTTTTTGTTTTTGCAATGCCTCTCTTTCCTCACGTTCCTTCTGAATTGCTATTTTTTGAGCTTCAATTTCTGCTTCACGTTTTGCCTGTTCTTCTAGTTTTATTCTTATTTCCTCCTCCTCCCTGGCCTTTTTCTCTGCCACAAGGCGCTGTCTTTCTTCCTCAGCCAATCTCTCCTTTTCGGAAGCCTCAAACAATTCTTTTTCTTTAGCTAAGCGCATAGCTTCTAATTCGGCTTGTTTTTGCGCATCCTTTTCAGCCTTTAAACGTGCTTCTTCTGCTTCTCTGTCTGCCTTTTCGGCTGCTAATTTCGATTTTTCCTCTTCTTCTTTTTGCTTCCTCAAGGCCTCCTTTTCTTCTTTTTCCTTCTGAATGGCTAATTTTTCTGCTTCGATTGCTGCTTTTATTCTTGCCTCCTCCTCTCTTTTCATTCGTGCTTCCTCTTCCTCCCTTGTCTTTTTCTCTGCTATGAGTCGCTGCTTTTCCTCCTCTGCTAACCTCTCCTTTTCAATGGCCTCAGCCTTTTCCCTCTCTTTGGCAAGACGCAAAGCTTCCTTCTCGGCTGCTTTTTTGGTCTCCTCCTCTGCTTTAATTCTTTCTGCTTCTTCTTCCTTGGCTTTCTTTTCAGCTTCAATTCTTAAACGCTCCTCCTCGGCAGCTTTCTTTTTAGCTTCTGCCTCAGCTAGTGCAGCCGCCTTCTTTTGTTGTTCTGCCTGTAATCTAGCAGCTTCCTCTTCGGCTTTCTTCTTGGCTAGTTCATCCTCTTTTGCTTTCTTCTCTTGGGCTAACCTCAAGGCCTCTGCTTCGGCAGCTTTTTTCTTCGCTTCTGCTTCTGCCAAGGCAGCTGCTTTAGCCGCTTCAAGCGCTTTTTGCTTTTCTTCTGCCTCCTTTCTCAATCTTTCTTTTTCCTCTTCAAGTGCTTTTTTCTTGGCCTCCTCCTCTGCCTTTTTTTTGGCCAATGCTTCTTCCAATTCTTTTCGTTTTTTTTCATCGGCAGCAAGTTTTTCCAATCGGGCCTTCTCTGCTTCCTCTGCTTTTAATCTTGCCTTTTCTTCTTGCAGTTTTAATTCGTACTCTTTCTGCATCTCCTCCAACCGCTTTTTGATTGTGTTGTAGTATTCAGGATCAAATCCAAATTCTTGGGTAGACTTAACATAAAATATCCTTACTACTGGCTCGCTCATTACGGAGTGATCTACCCCCGGAAAGTCGCGCAGCATAGAAACGTTTGCTCGGTAGTTAAATACTCCGTCTACCACAGCTTTGGGAGGTACATTTTGAGTATTAACTTCGATAATTTTGGTAAGATAACTGCTCTTGAAAAAATACAGTTCATACTCTTCGTTTTGCTCGAGCGTAAACTCATACATGGCGGTTTCATCGGTGAGTTTTTTCTCAACCTCTTTGCCGTTTTTACGCAGTGAAACAGTAACACCCCCTAATTTTAAATTGTTCTCATCATAAATAGTTCCCTTTAACTGAAGATTCCATTTGATCTGCGCAAACGAAGGCATAGTCATACATGCTGTAATTAACAACAGCAACATTGTAAAAAACGATGAGCCTCCCCTTTTAAACATGCTTAATTTTTACTGTATTGTTTGACACATATGGCAAAAGCTAGCAAAAATAGTTTATTTTTACTTAAAAACCTCGTAACACGTTAGAATTAACTAACATTTAAACTTTAGTAATCTATGTTTTAGTTAAATTTCGTAAGATGTGTTAAAGTTCTACAAATGGATGGATGTAAAAGAATTACTTTTTCCATAAACAGATTGTATTTTTTTCTTTCGAACAACTTTTAATCAATAATTCAATCCTGATATTTTGAATTTATATTTAATTTTCTAAATCATTTTAAAGTTTTTTTTGTTGTTATTTGTGCTAACATAAAGCTATGCACTACAAATCACTTGAAGAGGCAGTCATTGACCTTGAAAAACATGGTCAACTGATAAGAATTAAGGAAGAGGTTGACCCAAAATTAGAAATGTCTTCCATACATTTACGGTTACATCAGTCGGGCGGTCCTGCTATTTTATTTGAAAATGTAAAAGGTTCTCCATTCAGGGCAGTCAGTAATCTATACGGAACAATTGACCGAAGTCGTTTTCTTTTCAGAAAAACGCTATCCGTTGTAGACAGTTTGGTGCGTATCAAAACCGATCCTGCAGCTGCTGTAAAACAACCGTTTAAACTACTACAAGCCATTCCCGGAGCAATGTCTGCACTTCCTATGAAAAGCCGATTTTCACCTGTTAAATATGGCAATACCACAATTGATAAACTTCCTCAAATTATTCATTGGCCCGATGATGGAGGCCCTTTTGTAACGTTACCCCAAGTATATACAGAAGATATCGAAAATCCGGGTGTTGCCAAAAGCAATTTGGGAATGTACAGGGTGCAACTTGGTGGAAATGATTATATATCTCCCAGTGAGATTGGGTTGCACTATCAGTTGCATAGAGGCATTGGTGTGCATCAGTCAAAATGCAAGGAAAAAAATGTCCCAATGAAAGTGAGTGTTTTCATTGGTGGTCCTCCCTCCCATGCTTTTGCAGCTGTAATGCCGCTACCCGAAGGTTTAAGCGAGCTAAGTTTTGCAGGTGCACTAGGAGGCAGACGTTTTCGCTATTGTTATGACGTGCAAGGCAACTTTATTAGTAACGATGCTGACTTTGTAATTACGGGTGAAGTTTTGCCAGGAGATGTAAAGCCTGAAGGGCCCTTTGGTGATCACCTAGGCTATTATAGCTTAAAGCATCTGTTTCCTCTCATGAAGGTAAAGCAGGTATATCACAAAAAAAATGCAATATGGGCGTTTACAGTTGTAGGTAGACCTCCGCAAGAAGATACAGCTTTTGGAAATTTAATTCATGAAATTACCGGACCTGTTGTACCTGCCTCTATACCGGGTCTGCACGATGTGCATGCAGTTGACGCTGCCGGAGTGCATCCTCTTTTACTTGCCATTGGAAGCGAAAGATATACTCCATTTATTAATGAGAGAAAGCCTCAAGAGATATTGACCATTGCTAATCATATTCTGGGATTTGGTCAAATGTCGCTTGCCAAATATTTGTTCATTGCTGCCAAGGAGGACAATCCACAACTTAACATTCATCATGTTCAAGATTATTTTACACACATCTTAGAGCGTATTGATTGGTCGAGAGATTTGCATTTTCATACGAATACAAGTATCGATACACTTGATTACAGTGGAGAGTCGCTCAACAGTGGCTCAAAGGTAGTAATTGCTGCTGCCGGAGACATTAAAAGAAAGCTTCTTGCCCATAAGCCAACACATCTCATCTTGCCCAAAGGATTTCATCATCTTGAACTTGCCTTTCCCGGTGTGGTTTGTGTATCAGGTGACACCTTTACGGGATATGAACTAGCAACACAGCAAATTGGGCTCCTTTCAAATGCCCTAGCTGGTCAAGATCTAAATGGGATTGCATTAATTGTATTGTGTGATGACCATAATTTCTGTGCCAAAAACATCAATAATTTTGTTTGGATAACCTTCACTCGAAGTAATCCATCGCACGATATTTATGGAGTTGGCAGTTTCACCAAATATAAACATTGGGGGTGTGAAGGGCCACTAATTATAGATGCTAGAAAAAAACCTTTTCATGCTCCCGACTTAATCCTTGATCCTGAAGTTGAAAAACGTGTAGATAAATTATTTACCAAAGGTCATTCTTTGTTCGGATTGGGGTAATGATTGAGTTATCATAATTTTACCCAATGTGTGTATAATTTCAACCTTATCATTTGCGAAAAAATTATGCGATTGCAGACTATGATGATAATCGATTTTGAGTAGTTAAAGTTTATTATCTTTGGTGCAAATAAATAGTTATGCTGAATAGCAAAGAGGTTGAAAAAATAAAGCAATTATTATCAGTTAAAAAGAAAATTGTCATTACAACTCATCACAATCCTGATGGTGATGCGATGGGCTCAAGTCTTGGACTTTATCAATATTTGAAACAAAAGAAACAACAAGTTACTGTTGTTACTCCTAATGTATGGCCTTCATTTCTCGATTGGATGCCGGGTGCCGATCATTGTATCTCTGCTGATCAACATCTGAAGAAGGCAAGTCGATTGATTCAAGAAGCTGAGATTATATTTTGCTTGGATTACAACTCTACAAAACGAACAAATGATTTAAGTGAGGTGATACAGGCAGCCCCTGGTTTTAAAATTATGATTGATCATCACATTCAACCTGAATCTTTTGCAGATATTATTTACAGCGATATCACAGCTAGCTCAACCTGCGAAATGATTTATGAATTTATACAAATGCTCGATAATCAGGTTAATATTTCAAGTGACTGTGCAGATTGCTTATACTCGGGCATCATGACTGATACCGGATCATTTAAGTATAATTCCACCACATCAAAAACACACCAAGTAGCGGCCGATTTGATTAATCAGGGGGCGCGAAATTCTTTTATTCATCAAAAAATTTTTGACACTAACACCTACGAAAGAATGCGCCTTCTGGGTTTTTGCCTAAGCGAAAAACTCACCTTACTTAATGATTATCATACAGCATTTATTGCGCTAACCGCACAAGAATTAGAAAGTTTTCATCACCGAAAAGGCGACACCGAAGGCATTGTTAACTATGCGCTTTCAATTGGAGAGGTTAACTTCTCTGCCATTTTCATTGAGCGTGATAACGAGATTAAAATTTCTTTTCGCTCAAAAGGTAGTTTTGATGTGAACACTTTTGCGCGACAACATTTTAGCGGAGGCGGACATAAAAACGCGGCTGGCGGCAAAGGTGCCGATAACATGGATGAAACAATCATGAAATTCATCCAAATACTTCCTCAATACAAACAGGCACTTTCTGTCAATGAATAAATTGTTTTTTATACTCGCCACAGTAGTTTTTATCTCTTGTGAAGGAGAAAAAAAACCTCAAGAAGTAACGGTTATCAAGGAAAAATACGCAGAGCCCTTGATGCGTGTGAATAAAAAATTGATTGAGAAAGATAGTCGCGATATCGAGAATTGGTTAAAAAGACATGAAATCAAGGCACAACAGACCGGAACAGGTCTTCGATTTGCGATTGTCAAAAAAGGCAATGGCAATAGGGCAAAAGTAGGTCAATATGCCACCATAAATTACAGATTAACTTTGCTTGATGGCACATTTTGTTATGATTCAGAAAAAAATGGCCCTGAAACATTCTTAATTGGTCAAGACCATGTTGAAAGCGGATTGCACGAGGGTATACAAAAAATGGACGTGGGTGATAAATGTCTTTTGATTATGCCTCCTCACCTGGCACACGGCCTTTTGGGGGATGATAAAAAAATTCCTCCGCTCAGCTGTATCGTATACGAGGTTGAATTATTACAAATCAAAGATGCTCAGTAGCTTTATGAAAGTTTTGCTTCATTGGTTTTGTGTTATTGCTCTATGTTTGTTTTGCACGTGCGGTGAAAAATCAAAGGATGGCTACAGTTCAGCAGGAGCTCATGTAAAGTATAAAATTATCAGCTTTGATAGCCACTCTACACATATTGAATATGGTGATTTGGTTGAGTTTAAATGTTTGTACTTAAAAAACAATACTGATACCCTTTTGCCTGATAGTACTCAACTCAACGAAATATATAACGATACAATTACAATTAATAGCAATCAAAAATCAGCAATTACATTGTTATTTGAAAAGTTACAAGAAGGTGATAGTGTATTGGCAAAGTTGACCATGTCAGCTAATTTCAGCAAAAAGATTAATACGCAAGTTTCAGCAATTAATGAACATGATACCATTTATGCCTATATAAAAATTAAACGAATTTATCGTGGAAAGGAACAGGCAGCATATAGATTGGAAGAGAATGCTATTGCCAGATACATTACGTTTAGCGGGTTTGATTGGAAAGCAACACAAGATGGTATTTATTATCGGATTATTAAGCCATCGAACCACTCCCCTCTTCAATCCAATGATGCTGTTAAATTGGTGTACAAAGGATATTTTCTCAACAACATGATTTTCGACAACTATGCTGATATCAATCCTTATTTTGAGCATCGTATTGGCACACAAAATCAGTTAATAAGAGGCATGGAATTGGCCCTTCAATACATTTCCTATGGCGCTGAAGCTGAGTTTATTTTTCCTTCCTCTTTGGCATTTGGAACTCAAGGTAGTTCCACCGGTATTGTACCTGCGTTCAAGCCATTACTATATAAAGTAAAAATATTAGAGCGGGCTGCTCTATAGAAAAACATCGAGATTGCCAAGGCCTTGTCTGATGATTTCAAATTCACCGTGGCTGCAGTCAACAATGGTAGAAGCTTCATTGTGCCCATAACCGCCATTGATTACAATATCAACTTGTTCCTTATACTGTTCATAAATTAATTCGGGATCGGTAGTGTATTCAATCAAGCCATCATCATCCTTAACAGAGCTGCTTAGTATTGGATTTTCGAGTAGCCGAACAATTTCTCGTACAATTTTATTGTCAGGAATTCTGATTCCAACTGTATTTTTTTTATGCTTGAAAATCTTTGGAACACTACTATTTGCCTCTAGAATAAATGTGAAAGGCCCCGGCAAAGCTTTACGCATCACCTTGTAAACAGGGGTGGAAACATGTCGGGTATAATCCGATAGATGGCTAAGGTCATAACAGATGAGTGAAAAGTTAGACTTTTCAGGTTTAATACCTTTTATTTGGCAAACGCGCTCCACTGCTCTTGCCTTGTGAATATTGCACCCAATTCCGTATACTGTATCAGTAGGATAAATAATCACTCCTCCATCCTGTAGGCACTCTACTACCTTGTTAAGTAATCTCTCTTGAGGAGTGTCGGGATGTATTTCTAAAAGTAACGCCAAAGCTATTTTGCCGTAAATACGTATTGAATCAAATTTGCACCCATTTTGAGTGCTTTCAAATGCGCTTCCGGAGAGTCTTTATGCACTTCGTATGACTCCCATCCATCGCCCAAATCACATTCATAATCATAAAAACAAACCAAGCGACCTTTATAAAACAAGCCAAATGCTTGAGGGGCTTTATTGTCGTGCTCATGAACTTTTGGCAAACCATTATTGAAATCATATTTTTGATGGAATACCGGATGATTAAATGGTATCTCAACAAAATCTAACTCAGGAAAAACCAATTTCATTTGTGGTCTGATGAACTTGTCCATACCATAGTTATCTGAAATGTGCAAAAATCCGCCTGCAAGTAAATATTTTCTCAAATTTTCGGCCTCTTGTGCATTGATCACAATGTTACCATGCCCAGTCAAATGCAAGAAAGGATAATTGAAAATTTCAGAGCTGCCAATATCAACCACTGCCTGCTCAGGATTGATGTTTAATTTTAAATTGTCGTTACAATATTTAATTAGGTTAGGCAGTGAAGTTTCTAAGTTGGCATACCAATCGCCACCGCCATTATATTTTAACAATGCAATTTGAAAAGAAGGACCTGCCGCCTTCATCATTCCAAATGAAAGGAGCATGGCTAGTATAAAAATATGCTTCATCTTATTCATTAGGTGCAAAGTTAGCATTTATAACAATTATAACATGTTATCTCCTTTTCTTTTATGAAAGAGCCTGTGATCTTTATACCGTTAAAATATAAACAAGATACTTTCCACCTACATTTACGTAGTTTCGCAACCATTAATCAGAAGTTCGATGTTATGATTTTGTAAATAAAAGTATGGTTATAAAATTTAATTATTAAAACTAAATCAATTACTTTGCACGAACTTTATAAGAATTAAAATGTTTAGCGACAGAATTAAAGCTGCCGGACAAAACCCCCACGTATCGGTTGATTGCGTTATATTTGGATTTGAGGAAGGAGATCTTAA
>JALRAS010000121.1 GCA_023262495.1 Bacteroidia bacterium
ATTTTGTGCTTGTAGTATGCACTGTTTCGGGACGTGCTTGCAAAATATACAACTTTCCATTTTCTCCATCCTTTGCCCATTCAATATCCATAGGCATTCCGTAATGTTGTTCAATAATCCAACACCATTTACTCAATTGTAGCACCTCCTCATCGCTGATTGAATAAGTATTTCTTTCGGCAAATGACGTTGGCACATTCACAATAGGACGATCGCCCAAAGTTTGATAAATCATTTTATTTTCTTTAGCACCCATTCGATGTTTTATGATTGCCTTTTTATGGAGATGAAGGGTGGGTTTAAAAACATAAAACTCATCAGGATTAACCGCGCCTTGCACAATATTTTCTCCAAGTCCCCAAGCAGAAGTTAAGTATATTACTTGGTTAAATCCTGTTTCGGGATCTAATGTAAAGGCCACACCGGAAGCAGCTTTATCAGCGCGTATCATTTGCTGCACACCCACGGAGAGTGCTACATCCATGTGTTCAAAACCATTGTCGATGCGATACTTAATGGCTCTATCATGAAATAATGACACATAACATTTCTTGATGGCTTGAAGTAAATCGCCTTCGTTGGCAACATTTAAAAAACTCTCGTGCTGTCCGGCAAAACTCGCTGAAGGTAAATCTTCTGCTGTTGCACTGCTTCTTACAGCTACTGAAATAGGCATTCCATTGCTGAGCTTTCTGTATGCCGACAGCACTGCCACCTGAATGGAGTCGGGTAATTTTGCCGCTGAAATGATTGCACGACAAGCACTACCCACCTCATTTAAATTTGACAAGGACTCGCTATTAAGTTGATCCAATTCCTGCTTTAACTTTTCACGAATATTATTTTCATCAAGAAATAAATGATAGGCAGATGCCAATAATGCAAATCCATCGGGAACGTTAATGCCCTTATTTTTAAGATTGCTAATCATTTCGCCCAGGGAAGCATTTTTGCCTCCGGCTGTTGATACATCCTTGATTGTGAGTGCTGAAAAATCTTTGATCATGGGAGAATTATTTTAGCGGTTAATTTGTACCACAAAATTATGAGAGGCAGCAACCATAAAAAATGATAATGGTCATGAATTCCCAAATTAGGCATAAAGAAATATGGAATGGTACAATGCTGCACTTCAAAGGCTGCAGACCCAGAGGTATGCTCACTCGCGAGACGCGGGCGAGTGCAACGATTTGTATTAGTTTGCTTTCCTAGTTGTCCTTAATTTCAGACTCGTTATGGCTACTTTTATTTTGAATTCTTACCAAATCAATATAAACTCCTAATTGCAAAAACCCACGACCTGTTTCATCATTGATTCTGTAATCAAACTGTTGCAAGTATCCTGCTTGTAAAGACAGCATTTTTGAGGGCTTGTAGTTGAACGCCAATAAAAATCGATTTCTTTCAAAGTAAGGTTCTTTATCTGTAAAAAACAACTCATTACTTACACTAATTTTAAATGGTTTAAAATCTTTTTGATTGTTACCAAAACTATAAGATACTCCTAATCGATATCTAAAACGGTTGCGATACCCTCTACTTGTAAATCGTAGCTCTGCCCTGTAGCGCTGTTCAATTTTAAATTTATTAATCGACTGAAATAAGGTTAACTGAGGCCAAATTCTGAATTCATTGTTATTTTTCGGCATCACAAAATTACCTCCTTCGGCAAACGTTTGATAGCTACCCGCTCCGAGAGTTCCTCTCACTGATTTTTGAAAATTATATTCAATACCACCCTTGTATTCGTAGTAGTGAAAATGTTCGTAAAATCTTAATGATCTCAGCTGGGTTTCTCCAAATAAACTTAACTTATCCGAGTAACTATACTTAACATTTAAAATGTTCCAACTGCCTGTGCTTGCTAGCGCCAGTAACTTGTTAAAGCTAATGATCAAACACAACAGAAAAAATATACGTTTCATATTTTTTCAGTTACAGGCAAAATAGCAACCGACTTTTGCAAAAATATTGCATTAGGCACGGTGAGCAACTCACCTGCATCTGATCGCAAGTGAACATAAAAATAAGTGAGTTCGGTAATCTCTCCTTCAAAGGGATAGTCCCTATCGAGAATTTTAATTTTGTCGCCTATTTTTAGAGGGTGATTAAAAAATAAAATGATGCTAGAAGTAATATTAGCCAATAAAGACCATTGGGCAAAAAAAGCGATACCCAATGCGGTTATTACCGAAGTGGCGAATACAGCTATCTCATCTTGCTCTAAACCCCACACCCCTGCTAATATGATCATAAAGGCAATGGTAGAAAGCAGCTGCACTGCTTTGATAATCATCTTTCGTCTTGCGCGCTGTAATTGGGCATTTTTTAGTGCATTGTTGATCACATTTTTTGTGATGAAAATGACTATTATATAAAACAAAAGCACTAAGGCACTTTCAAGAATTTTTATTTCTATTTCGTTCATGTTGCAAATTTTTATGGATTGTTTTAATAACTCAAAGGAGGCGACAATTGTTTAGTAAAAATCAAAAGCTGCCTTCGTGAATGCAAATTAAAAATTTATACTTGGTAAAAAGCTTTCTGCAGCTGCGTATTAATTCGTGAATTTATGCTATTAAACACCACTTAATCCTTAACACGTTTTAAAGGTTTCCCCTTTACCGATTCATCAAATTGACCGTTGTGATATACCAAATGACCGTTGACAAATGTGTGCGTGATTTTTGATTTAAAGATGGTACCTTCTAAAGGCGACCATCCACATTTTGACAAAACAGTATCCCTTGTTACCGCTGTTTGTCCATTTAGGTCAACAATCACCAAATCAGCAAAATACCCCTGTCGTATAAATCCTCTTTTATTCATACCATATAACACCGCAGGATTATGACACATTTTTTCAACCAACTTGTTCAAAGATATTAATCCGCGTTGATAAAAATCAATCATGATGTTAAGCGAAAACTGCACAATAGGTGCGCCCGACATTGATTGAAAATATGGTTTTCTTTTTTCTTCGAGTGTATGAGGCGCATGGTCGGTAGTAACTATATCTATATGGTCATCAATCAATGCTTGTAATAAGCCCTTTGCATCTTGCTCAGTTTTAATTGCAGGATTCCATTTGATTAATGTTCCCAAACGGCTATAATCTTTGTCGGTAAACCACAGGTGATGCACAGAAACTTCGGTAGTGATTTTTTTTTCGCTTAATGGAATATCATTCCTAAAAAGTTTAGTTTCGGCAGCTGTGCTGAGATGCAAAATATGTAAGCGTGCATTATGTTTTTGAGCTAGTGCAATGGCTCTTTCAGTAGCTTCATAACAGGCCTGTTCACTTCTTATCAAAGGATGACAAGTTACAGGAACATCATCGCCATATTGCTTTCTGTATGCTTCTTCGTTGGCCTCAATGATGGCTTCCTTTTCTGAATGAATAGCAATTAATGATTTGCAATTGGCAAATAGCTTTTCCATTGTTTCGGGGTTATCGGCCAACAAATTACCCTTTTTGGTAAAATACAGTCCATCATCAGACACAGCTAATAATTCAGAGGTGTCGGTTTTGATTACCTCATCTAAATTATCGCCATTCACACCCAAGAAAAATCCAAAATTAGCCAATGATTTTTCGGCAGCAAGCTTATACTTCTCATTTAAAATAGCCATATTGAGCACGTTGGGAACCGTGTTAGGCATATCTATAAAGGAGGTTACACCACCTGCTACTGCTGCCCTACTCTCTGAATGCAAATCGGCTTTGTGTGTGAGCCCCGGCTCGCGAAAATGTACTTGTCCATCAATAATTCCCGGCAACACATACTTTCCGGTACCATCAATTATTTGCGCATCGGGAATATCGCATGTACCTATTTTTTGTATGTAGCCATCCTTCATGTAAATGTCAGCAATTGTAATAGTGTTTTCGTTAACGATACTGATGTTTTTAATGATGGTACTTTGAGACATAGTTAGAATTTTAATGCAAAGTTAATTTCACCAATTGCCTACTTAAGCAATTGTTTACGACAAATATAAAGAAAGTTTTTTCGGACTTAAAAAAGTCGTGCGTTTTAAACTGTATTAAATGCTACCTGAAAGATAGGACTACCCTCATCAACGCACCGCAAGCTATGGGAAAAATATATAATACCGATTTAGATTCCCAAATTATTGGTAAAATGAATCAAAAAATTGAATTACCACTGTTTTTGTGATTCCACTTTATCTAATGCGGAATTTGGGTTTAAATATGTTGGTATAAAAACTTCACCTCGCTTCACGCAACATATCAGCATAAGCATTGGGCAGCACACTCTGTTCAACAGCTTTAGCGGCTTTCTCTACATCATACATCACACGAATAAATTCAACCTCAATACTTTCTTTGCTATACTTGCTACTATCATCATGAATAGTAATCATTGCATAACATGCACGTGCATCTCCATCCTTTGGTTTACCTACAGAACCTATGTTGACTGCATGCCTGTAGGCCATTTTACCATTGTGCTCATACTCAAAAATGCGATGATAAGGTTTGTGGGTATGACCAAAAAATAACACATCGGCATGAGACTGTTCAAGCAGGCGTAGCATACTTTTGGGATCTCGATCTTCAAATAAATACTCATTTATTTTACGCGGACTACCATGAACCATTAATAAAAATAATTGATCATTGTTGAGTTGAAACTCCAACTGCAAATGTGCAGGAAGTGTACGCAAATAGTTGCGTTCATCATTCCCGATGAGTGCATTGGTGAATGCAATTGACTGCGCACCCATTGTTTTTTCTGCTTCAGATTTATAGGCACAGCCGCAATCGTCAGAATTTCGGCCTACACCAAAATCGTAATTACCGGCAATTGTTGGAATTCCCCTTTTTCTTATGGCTTGAACCACTTCATTGGGCCATATATTGTAACCTACAAGGTCGCCCAAGCAATAAACAGCGTCCGGTTTTCTTTCATCAAAGTCATTAAACAAGGCCTGCAGGGCCGGTAAGTTTGCATGCACATCACTGAATAAGGCAATTTTCATCTTGATTAATTATGATTGTTGATTTAATAATTTCCATACAGGAACAGCGCTTAATGCCCCAAAAACAGTAGCCGTAAGATATACCCACAAGTATTGCGTATGTCCGCTAACAACAGCAGGAGCCAACGAGCGCACAGGGTTCATGGAAGCACCACAAATTGGCCCTGCAAACATGGCCTCCAACAATACTGTGGCACCAATAGCAAGCCCTGCAAACATCCCTTGCTCTTTACTTCCATTTGCCACATGCAGGATGACCAACATCAGCAAAAAGGTAAGTATAAATTCAAATATAAAAGTTTGAGACCATACTCCTGCAGGCAAGGTGGCACCCAATAATTTATTGGCAGGAAACAACAATCTCAACAACGTACTTGCTGCAAAAGCGCCAAGCGTTTGACTCATCACATATGGAAGCACTTGCTTCCATTTAAATTTATTAAACAATGCGAAAGCGAGCGTAACAGCAGGATTAAAATGCGCACCGGAGATATTCCCCAAAGCATATATCATACACATCACAATCAAACCAAAAGTGATGGCCACACCAACATGCGTAATTGCTCCCGCTGTTTCTTGATTGATAATAATTGCACCTGTTCCACAAAAAACAATGGCGAAGGTTCCCAGTATTTCAGCTAGATATTTTGCACGCATACACTAATCAACAGCATCCTCCACCGGGTGTGCAGGTGTTTGGTTTGTTTAAATCTTTGATATTAATCTTCATTTTTTCTTGAGGAATACCACAGGCATCAGCTGCCAAGCAGGCTGTTTTCTTGGATAAAAGCACAAAATGCTTTCCATCAAAACCAACATCATATTTACCAATAGTGTCAGCTTGATATTCCACCTCTATTTCCAAATCTTCCATTCCAAGAACCTCCTCAGAAAGTGCAATAATTTTTAAAAGTTTTTGTGCTTTCAATCGGTGATCGGTATCATTGGCATGCCATAGTTGAAAATTGGCAACCTTTTCATTTCTTACCACCCCGCCACAATCAATAAAATGCTTCGATACCACTCCCACTTCCGTTACATGAAAATGTTCGGGCACTGCAATACCACTTTCTAGCTGAAAGTCAACCTTTCCTGCGGTTTGTAAATGATTTTTAAATGTTGATAGTTTCATGGCTTTTTATTTAGTGTTTAGCAACAATTTTTCTTTTTATTTTCAGACTTGATAACAATTTGGGAAAAGTATGATTGTAGTTTTTGAAATACTTTTTCATCTATACAGTAACAAATAGCGTTGCCTTCAATTTCTCCTTTGATGAGCCCGGCATTTTTGAGTTCCTTTAAATGTTGTGATACCGTAGGTTGCGATAGCGGTAGTTCATTTACAATATCTCCACAAATACACGAATCAACTTTGAGCAAGTATTCGATGATTGCCACCCTTGCCGGATGGGCCATTGCTTTTGAAAGTGCGGCTATGGCATTTTGTCTATTGGTAAAATGTTCGGTTTTTGTAGCGCCCATTGATATATTTTTATATTGCAATATTACGATAAATATTTTAGAAAAAAAAGCAATACATCAAATGCGTTATTTTTTAAAATTTGGTTCTACCAATGTGATTTTTCAATTGCACCAAAAAATTTATAAATCCAAGAGTGGCAGATTCTGAATAAAAATTTACCTCGGTAAAAACAAATTTGGGTTATTACTTATTGCGCAGCGGTATCATTAATGATAATGTAAAAATACTATGGCTAATGCCGATAAAACAAGGTTAAGTATAATGAAATGGGACTATTTATACCTATTGCATTTATTTTTAATCCAACTAAAAAACAAATATGCAATGGTTAATGCCGATACTACTTGAAAATAGTACAATGAAGCAATGCCGAAATTAGACTATTTTGAAAGTGTAATCGGTATATTTGGTAATATCCGGAAAAATAAAAATCTTGCATTGGTCAATCGCTTATAGCAATTACCCTAAAAGAAAATTTTAAAAGGTATGATCAAGCTATTTGAGGATAGTAACAAATCCTTTGTAAGTTTTCATAGGATCGGTGAGGAAGGCACACTTCAAAATATAATAATAAACTCCGGCCGGGCAATTACTGCCTTTGTGTTTGCCATCCCAGTTTACAGTATAATCGGTTGTTGCAAATACCATCTCGCCCCAGCGATTGAATATAGAAAGATCATAAATTTCGGGAATACATGTCGACTCAATGATCAATTTATCATTGACAGCATCAGCATTCACCGTAAAAATATTGGGAATATTAATATCGCAAGGCAATACCGTATCACAGTTTACCACTTGCCAGGTATACTCCACATTTCTAACACCGCAGCTGAGGGTGATGTTGGCCGTTATGGTATAGTTACCGTCATTGTTGTAAGTATACTCGGGATTGAAATCAACTGATGTATTAGCTGCTCCACTTGCAGGGTCACCAAAATCCCATGTTACTGCTGTGATTAAAGAATCAGACAACACACTGAACTGAACCTTTGATGCTTCACAAGCACTTCCGGTAGCATTTATGGTGGCGGTGCAGAGTGCAAAGCAATCTATGACATCGATGGCATTGTTGTATACAGTATCATATGCACAACCATTGGCGTAAACTGTAAGCGTTACATCATAGTTACCCGGGGTGGTGTATACGTGTCCTGTGCTATCTGAAGTGGCTGTTGTGCCATCACCGAATTGCCAGAGCAGAGAATCTGCAGTGACAGCTGTATTGTTTTCAAAGCTTACATTGAGCGGCACACAGCCCTCGCTTGGGAGATTTTCAATTATTGGTAACACCACAGGAGTTGGTGCAATCACTACCTCGCTAATGGTACAATCGCCATTTAAGTAACTCGCAAGCTGATAGGTTCCTGCGTTGAGTCCTAGGGTGCTCACATTAAGTAGGGTATCTGTTTGGCCAACAATTGCAACTCCATTTTTGAACCATTGAAAGGTTGAGTTGGCAGAATCAGAGGTACCTGTTAACACCAAATTATTTTGACACAATGAACCGTTAACGGTGATGGTATTTCCAAATAAATCTGATTGGTTCAAGGTAAGTTGATCAGCCAAAAAATAAGGCAAATAACCTAGGGCATAAGAATAGCCAAATGGAATAGTGCATGGCCCACCAATCATAATTGCTGTGTAATTAAAGGCAGGTGTAAAAGTGATGGTAACTGTTTTCCAAATGCCCTCAGAAGTATAACTTGCTGTACCCAGTACCTCCCAATCGGCAGTTCCAATAGGGCATCCATAGGTATTTTGAACCGCAATAGGCCAAGTAGGACAAGATACAGAACCATATATGGTAATATCGACCGGACCGTAGGGAGCCACAAGTGGATAAACAGTTCCGGGAGTGTTGAAAGAATCGATGGGGGCGCCCGCTATTTTCATTGTTAGTGTATATTGCTCACCGGCCTGCATAGACCCTAACAAACAAGCACCTAAATACTCATTGTATGGCACTTCATTAAACCCATCAAACAGCGAGTCTACAATATGAAAACCGGCCACTGAATTGCCATCTGGAAGCGGCAAAGGTGTACCCGGCATAAAATATGATAACCCGGCTGTAGTGTCTACCAAATAATCGGAAGTGGCAACAGTTGCCTGCTGCCAAGTTGCGGCACAAGATAACTCGCTAAATCCTTGCGGTAAACAGTTGAGCTGCTCAAAT